>JAGGXZ010000212.1 GCA_021162805.1 Candidatus Poribacteria bacterium | reverse complement strand
TGGTTAAAATATCTAACTGGACTTAGTTTAGCATAAACCAAGGGGGAAATCAAGTAAGGGCGAGGCATTCTTCTTGAATGCCTCGTCCCTACTTTTTCACCACCACGAAAAGCGCCCCTTTGCCCCGTCTGAGATGTAGCAATACATCGCCCTTTAATCCTTTGACCCTCTCCTTAAACTGATCGATCGAGCTGACAGGTTTCCTCTCGACGTCCGTTATCAGGTCGCCGGGCTGGATGCCGGCCTCATATCCGGGAGATCCGGATTTGACGTTCGCCACGAGCACGCCCTCCTCGCCTTCATATCCGAACCTCTTCGCCAGCTCATCCGTCATCTCCTGCAGCGATATACCTCGCCAGGTGAACAAGCTGGGGGTTTTCCCTTCACCGGCTCGTTCTCCTATCTTGACCTTCAGTTCGATCTCCTTACCATCGCGGATCACCTTCATGTTGGTCTCGGTCCCGGGTTCGGTGTTGAGGATCAGCTGCCGGAACTGGGTGGGGCCTTTAACCCTCACTCCGTCCACCTCGATGACCACGTCGCCGTTTTTAAATCCGGCCTTTTCGGCGGGGGAGCCGGGCATGACCTCCGTTATCAGCACGCCTTCCCTGCTTCCGAGCTTCAGCTTCCTGGCCAGATCGGCATCTATGGAGGATATATAGACGCCGAGGTATCCCCTTCTGACCGTTCCGGATCGGATGAGCGATTCGGAGACCCTTTTGATCGTATCGGCGGGCACGGCGAATCCGAAGCCGAATCCCTCAAGCCTCTTAACCTCAGCCGCTATATTCATGCCTACGACCTTCCCCTCCATGTTCAGAAGGGGACCGCCGCCCATCCCCTGTCGGATCAGGGCATCGGTCTGGATCAACCCGGAGAGTTTCCCCACGTTTCTGTCCAGTCCGCTTATGATCCCCATGCTGGCCGACAGATCCATCCCTTTGGGATGTCCTAGGGCGATCACGGTCTGTCCGGGTTTAAGGGATTCGGTTTCGGCGAGCTGAAGGGGTTCGATATCGTCAAGCTCGTCTGGATTGACCTTCAGCACAGCGACGCCTGAGACATCGTCCGATCCGACCACCTCGGCCTTGACCTCCTTGCCGTTTGACAGCGTCACCTTGATATCCTCCGCCCTTTCGATCAGGTTATAGTCCGTGACTATATGTCCCTCACCGTCGATCAGGAAGCCGGAGCCCAAGGATGTGGGTTTTGGGATCTCCTCTCTGCCGTGGGGTTTAGGAGATGGGATCTGGAAGCGGAAGATCTCGCCGGGCTTCTTGAAGAACTCCTCAAAAGGCTCCTTGAAGTAATCGGGCAGTTTCTCCTCTTTCACGCTGATTTTGGCCTCAACTTTAACGACGGCGGGGGAGCATCTCTCGATCACATCGGAGGGGGTTTGAGATAAGGCGCTTCCCCAGGCGATCCAGCCCATCAGGGCGATCATCATGACGTTTAAAACATATCGCCTCATGATTTAAACCTCCATTTCAGTCATAAACAGGGAGCGGGAGAGGAACTGTAATCCGCTTTTGATTACGACGGCGGGTATTTTCAGGTTTACATCAGCATCTTTCGGATGTTCTCCGCGAGGGGCTGATGGATGACGCCTTTCTCCGTTATTATGGCCGTGATATATCGAGCAGGGGTGACGTCGAAGGCGGGGTTATAGACCTTGACCTCCTCCGGAGCGATCTTCAATCCGAAGGGTCGTTTGATCTCCTCCGGTTTTCTCCGCTCGATCGGTATCAGATCGCCGCTTTCCAGCGAGAGGTCAAAGGTGGAAGCGGGAGCAGCGACGTAGAAGGGCAATTTGTGTTCTTTAGCCAGTATCGCCAGGTTATAGGTGCCGATCTTGTTTGCGGTATCGCCGTTTGCGGCGATCCTGTCCGCCCCGACGATCACGCAGTCGACCATGCCATCTTTCATGACGGTCGCGGCCATATCATCGCAGATCAGGGTGACGTCAACGCCGTTTTGCATGAGCTCCCAGGCCGTCAGCCGGGCACCCTGCAGGAGAGGTCTCGTCTCATCGGCGAAGACCTTTATCCTTTTACCCATCTCCACGGCGGCATATATCACTCCGAGCGCCGTTCCGTAATCTGCCGTGGCCAGAGCGCCGGCGTTACAGTGCGTCAGGACGGTGCATTCATCAGGCAGCAACTCGGCGCCATTACGGCCTATGGCTCGGCAGATCCGCCTGTCCTCCTCGATGATCTTGTAAGCCTCCTCAAGCAGGATCCCCTTGAGTTCGGATATCGGCCTGTTCCTATGTTTTTCGGCCGCAGCCCTCATCCTATCGAGCGCCCAGAAGAGGTTGACGGCAGTGGGACGTGAGGTGGCGAGATAACCGGCGACGGAATCGAGCTGCGATTTGAACTCCTCATACCTTTCGGCTCGGCTGTTCCATATGCCCAGAACAACTCCCAACGCCCCTGCGATGCCGATGGCGGGAGCTCCGCGGACTCTCAGGTTTTTGATCGCCTCCCAGAGTTCATCCACGCTCTTACATGATATATATCTCAGCTCATTCGGAAGCAGGGTTTGATCTATCAGTTCGATCTGGTTCTTCTGACGGTTCCATCTTATCGTTTCCAGCGGCATCTCCCTTACCTTTCGTTTTCGAATCGAGGTATCTTCGGTGTGACTTCTCGATCAGCTTATAGGTCTCCTCCCTGTCCATCCATCCGTCGAACTCAAAGAAGGGTTCAAAGAAGGAGACGATCCTCTTGATCGTCTTATTGTCCAGGTCGGAGATATCCTGGATCCTGGCGAAGCGATCATCGCCCAGCATAACGCATATGATTTTATGTTCGCCGTTTTTCTGTTTGAGAGTGCCGATCGGTCTGGCCTGATAGATATATCCCGGTCGGGCAGTATATCTGGTGATCACCATCGTCTCCAGCGGGTTGTTATCCTCGCCGATAGTCTGAGGCAGCCAACCGTAATCGGTTGGGACGGGCACTCCGAAGGTACAATCCACGACGAATTTCCGTCTTTTGGAGTCATATCTGTATCCCTTTCTACTGCCCTTTGGGGTCACCACCACTACATTTACCACCCCCGGGGCATGTCTTCCCAGATCTATATTTTTCGGATTTCTCCTTCTCACGTCAAACCCCGATTCTAGTTTTTCAGCTCAGGGCGAGAAAAACCAGCTTGGACTGTAATTCGGTGCCTCCTCGGTTATGACGATATCGTGGGGATGGCTTTCCCGCAGCCCACCCCAGGTGATCCTTATGAACTTGGTTTTCGTCCTGAGCTCTTCGATGTTGTTCGCGCCGCAATATCCCATTCCGGCCCTCAGGCCGCCGACGAGTTGATAGACGAAATCGCTTAACTTTCCCTTATATGGGACTCTACCCTCTATCCCTTCGGGCACGAGCTTGGAAGTATCCACGCCGCCCTGTAGATATCTCTCCCTGCCGCCCCTTTCCCTCATAGCGGCGAGCGATCCCATACCTCTATAGACTTTGAACCTTCTGCCTTGATAGATCACCTCTTCGCCGGGAGCCTCCTCAGTTCCCGCGAAGAGACTCCCGATCATGACGGAACTGGCGCCAGCTGCTATCGCCTTGACAATATCTCCGGAGTATCTGATCCCGCCATCGGCGATGACGGGGATATCGTATTTATCGGCCTCCTCGGCGCACTCGCTGATCGCCGTTATTTGAGGGACACCCACGCCGGCCACCACCCTTGTGGTGCAGACCGATCCGGGGCCGACTCCCACCTTAACGGCATCGGCTCCCGCCTCTATCAAAGCTCTCGTTGCCTCGGCGGTGGCGACGTTACCCACGATCAGATCGACATCTCCGTAGGCGGTTTTCACCTTCTCGGTAGCTCTGATGACCCGTTTGGAATGGCCGTGGGCGGTGTCTATGACGAGCACGTCCACCCCCGCTTCAACCAAAGCGGCGACCTCCTCCAGATTCGCCGAAGCGCCTATAGCCGCTCCAACCCTGAGCCTTCCCTTCTCATCCTTACAGGCGTTGGGATACTTCATCAGCTTGTCTATGTCCTTTATCGTGATCAGCCCCTTGAGGCGAAACTGCTCATCCACCACCGGCAGCTTCTCTATACGATTGAGATACAGGATCCTTTTGGCCTCCTCAAGCGTGACCCCCTCTCTTGCGGTTATGAGGTTTTCCTTGGTCATGATATCCGAGACCGGTTGATCCGTCCTCTCAAGGAAACGGACGTCTCTGTTTGTGATTATCCCCAGCAGCTTCCCGTTTACTCTGCCATCCTCCGTTATCGGCACGCCGGATATCCTATATTTGCTCATCAGCTCCAGCGCTTCGGCAACGGTCGCGTTCGGCGGGAGGGTAATCGGTTTGACTATCATCCCGCTTTCGGAGCGTTTGACCTTATCGACCTCGCTCACCTGTTCCTCTATGGTGCAGTTTCGGTGGATAATACCTATCCCTCCTTCACGTGCCAGGGCTATAGCCAGTCTTGATTCCGTGACGGTGTCCATCGCCGCACTACAGATGGGGATATTCAGCCTTATGTTTCTGGTGAGTCGAGAGGAGGTGTCCACCTCGCTTGGGAGAACGTCCGATTCAGCAGGCACCAGCAGAACATCATCGAAGGAAAGGCCCTCCTTTTCAAACTTGGTGCCGGCGAAATTTAAGCTCATTAAGACCGACCTCCAGAGCTTTTAATTGCTGAATTTTAGCATAACAGTGTATGATTGTCAAACACCCACTGCAAGCCACCCGCAGCTCCTACTTGACGCCCTTTCCTGCGCGTTATAAAATATACGGGCCGAAAGGAGGGAATATCGCTCTCCCGCGAAATAGCAGAGTGGAATTCTGTGATAGGGTGTTATCCGCTTGGGATATCACATTGATGAAAAAGGGAAAATGAGGATGAATCCCAAAGGATATCGAGATCGGCTTTTTAAGCGGTATGTCACGACACACGCTGCACACGCCCATGACTACCGATGGAGATCCTCGGTACTCGAATCCCATTTTCGATCCTATCTCTCCCCGTTTCTGCCTCAGGATAGGGCGGCTCCGATACTGGATGTGGGATGCGGAAGCGGCGAGATGATCTTCATACTTCAGAGAATGGGTTATACCGACGTGCGCGGGATCGATCTGAGCCGGGAACAGATAGAGGAGGCCGTGTTGAGAGGCGCTGAAAACGTCGAGGTTGCTGATGCCATCGGGTATCTTTCGGAAAGGAGAGAGGAGTTCAGCCTGATTCTCGCCTTGGATTTCATCGAGCATCTAACCAAAGATGAGGTTTTCCCTTTTCTGGATGCCGCCCATGAAGCCCTTATGAGGGATGGGATTCTGATCCTCTCAACTCCCAATATGGCTTCTCCATTTGGCGCGAGAATAGCGTTCGGCGATTTCACCCATGAGGTCGGGTTCACCCCCGTGAGTATAACTCAGGTTTTAAGGGCGGCGGGGTTCGATCCGGTAGGGATCTTCCCCTGTAAGCCGGTCGTCCACGGTTTAGCCAGCGGGTTGAGGTGGATGGCCTGGAAGGTTCTCAACCTCTGTGTTAAGCTCTATCTGATAGCTGAGACCGGCCTTTTCGAGGGTGAGGTTCATACGCAGGTGATGTACGCGGTGGGTAGAAAATCCGTTTTGCCGGAGATCACCTGAAGTTTTCCTCGACGATATGACGCATGATCTCCTCGGAAACATCGCCGACGATGATGATGAGAAGTCTGGGATGAGGCACCATTACCGCTTTTCCGGCTTGCACTCCGATATCCTCAAACATCATGCATGCCTTCCGGCCCCACATCATCTTCCTTCCCATCATCCTTCGTCCCCTCATCCATCCCATGCCCATACCTCTCCTGCGAATCCTAATCCTCTCGAAGAGTGAGATCTGGTTCATTCCATCCGTATATTTCACCTGGAGCACAGGGCCGGGCGGAGCAGCGTTGATAAAAGCGCCGGAGAGGACATACCCCTTAGGCAGGATTTTGAGCAGTATGGGTTTAAACCCGAGCTCGGATGAAAGATCCTGATCTAAATCGATCGGCTTGAACCCCGGACGTTCAACCCTCCATCCTTTGGGTATTTTAAATAGCCCTTCAGGTATATCAGGATTATATTCGACCTTCGTGAACGTGCTTACCGATTCCAGTTCACCGTTTGAGTCATAACTCTCCTTTCGAAGCGGGAAAAGCGTTGCAGAATCGATCCATACCTTTCTGGAGGGATTACCTTTATAGACGGGCTTTATCCAGAGAATAACACATCTTCTTCCGGCGATAAGGTCTTCACCGGCCCTCTCGACCCTGTAATTTCTCAGTAAGAGATCGAGGGTGGAACTTGGAGTGAGAGGCGGATGAGCCACCGTCACTCTCCGGGCTCCGGGTGAGATATAGTAGACAACACCTTTCATCTCCAGGATCTTATCGCCAGCCAAGGGGCCAGTGAGGTATATCTGTAGCCTTCTCCCATTGGACTGCCAAAACTCCACGCGTACTTTAACCGTTCCTCTCGGGAGAGTAGCTATCGTCTCTTTAATTCCGTGCAACTGTAAGGTATCCTCCGCTTCGTAAGCGCCCTTTAGAACCGATTTGAGGTTTTGAGATGTCACCTCATCGCTTTGTGACATAGCTGAAAGCGCCATCATCAGGATTATAGCGATCCGGATGAGAACCTCCCTTCTCATCGGGTTCCCTCCCCTATGTATAATGCCAAGGCGGCGGTATCGGAAAAGGGAGAGTTCCAGGCGGCTACCGCATGCTGTTTCAGCTCGAGGGGGATCATCTGTTGGGTTTCCCCTTGGGGCAACCTTATCAATCCCAGGTAGATCCAGACGGCAAATCCTATCAGGGCAATAGCGGACCATGCCGGTATAAACTTAGGTTTAAGCCATCGTCTCCAAAGGGTTTCCCGCTCTTGAGATTCGGACTCAATCTGGACAGCTATGGAATCCCAGATGTTGGCCGGAGGTTTCTCAAGCGGCATATTTTCAATCATCTCTCCTATCTTCTTGAGAGCGGCCAACTCCCTTCTGCAATCGGGGCAGATCTCGAGGTGCCTTTCGACATCCCTGGCCTTCCTCCGTTTCAACGCCCCAACGGTATATTCCGGAAGTATCTCCCTTACCTCCTCGCATCTCATGGCTCAATCCCCCTCGATATATCCGGATAATCTTTCTCTGAGCATGGCCCTTGCCCTTGCCAATCTCGACATAACCGTCCCCTGGGCCACATCGAGGGATTTAGCTATCTCCTTCAACCCCAGTCCCTCGATGTGATGCATGATCACCACGGCCCTATATTTCTCCGGCAGAGATGAGATCGCCCTTTCGATTACATCCTTCATCTCGCCTCTCAGAGTCTCCTCATCAGGCAAGGGATGCGGTGAAGGTATCAGATCCAGACCCTCATCATTCTCGGGATCATCATCCTGACCCTGAACCTGCATCCCCACCCTCATCTCCTCCAGTCTGTGTGAGGCGCTTTTAGACCAATCACGGTAGACGTTCATAGCTATCCTGTGAAGCCATGTCACGAAGGCCTTTGGCGATTTCAGCCTCCCTAAAGAACGCCACACACGTAGATAGACTTCCTGTGTCAGATCCTCCGCGGTCTCCTTGTTTCCGGACATTCGTAACATCAGGTTGTAAATGCCAAGGCTCGTTGAATCGTAAAGCTCTTTAAAGGCCTTGTGATCTCCGTTCTGAGCCTTCTTAACCGTTTGGGGATCGACCATCGTCTCACCGGAATCGTGTCCTTCAATCTTAAAGACGATGTATCTTCATATAGATTCCATGTGAATTTTCCCCTCATCCCATCCCGCCTTTGATGCGGCCGATCGCACCCTTTCACGTAGGGCCCGGAGGTATTCATCGCGAAAGGATCTATCGAAGAAGTATCTGTGATAGATCTTCACCAATCCAGGCCTATGTTTCGACAGAAAATTCGATATGGATTCCCATACGCCCCCTCTCCTATTGAGTTTATCCACATATATGAAGCTCGCCCCCACCTCCTTTGCCTTTGTGAAGAGCTTTTCCAACGACTCAACCGAATCGGTGATGAGCGGCATCAATGGGCCGGCCATCACCCATGTCTCTATCCCCAGCGATTTCGCCTCTTCTATCGCAGCGAGCCTTTCAAAGGAGGGAGATGCGAGAGGCTCAATAAGGGAGCGTACTCTCTCATCGACCGTCGTAATCGTCACGCCCAAGGACGCAGGAAGCTTGGCTTCGGCCAAGATTGAGAGATCCCGGCGGACGAGAGAACTCTTGGTCAGTATTTTGATCTGAAAAGGTGAATCGGCGAGTATTTCGATGAGTTTCCTTGTCAGCTTAAGCTCAGACTCGATCGGCTGATACGCGTCACAGGCGGTGCTGAGGAAAACGGATGACGGATTTTTCCTTCGGATTTCCCTTTCCAGCACCTCAGGTGCGTTGCACTTGACGTCAACGAATCCACCCCAGGGTTCATCGTGCGGTCTATATCTAAGCAGGTATCTCGCGTAACAATAGACACAGGAATGTTGACAGCCGAAGTAAGGGTTGAGCGTATATCCTTCCCCGACGCCGCTTTTGGTTAAGACGGTCTTACAGGTTATCTTTTTAATCATGCGATATCCATTCGGCGCGCCAACAAGGATCTATCACCGGCAATTCTATAATACCATAGATCGGAATTCTGAGTCAAAGTGCGGGAAGCGAGGAGAAATTATCCGTTGATTCTTCCATTGAATTGTTGTATCCTACTGTCTGTTCCGTTAATACACTGAGGAGGGGAACAGATGAGATTTACGCTTATATCCATGGCAATAGCCGTAATATCCACCTTGTGGCTTATGACAGCGATCGCCTACTCGGGCGAACCGTTTGAGGAAAACCTCGTCGTATACTGGCCACTTAACGGCGATGTTAAGGATAAAACGGAGCACGGCGTTGACGGCGAGATAAAGGGGGACCCTAAGTGGGTCGAAGGTAAATCGGGAAAAGCTCTGGAGTTTGATGGAGTTGATGACTTCGTGTTCGTCAGGGATAACCCCGTTCTCGACCTTACCGATGAGCTGACGCTAATGGCGTGGGTTAACGCATACAATATACCCGCCAGCGGTGAACGAAAGCTGGTCTATAAGGGCGACGCCTACCTCATCAAGGTAAGGGCGAGCAAACTTTCGGGAGATGTACACGTTAACGGTTGGATCGGCTCACTCTATGATTCCAAACCAACACCGCTCAGAGAGTGGCATCACGTTGCCATCACATATGACGGCAAAGCCGAACATCTCTACGTGGATGGCGTCGAAACCGATAGCAAACCCAGAGCGGGAAAGATAAGCGTTACTAACAAGCATCTCGGCATCGGCGCGATCAAGAAGACGGATACCTCTAACCCCTATGACTTCTTCAACGGGATAATAGATGAGATAAGGATTTATAACCGCGCTCTTACCGCCGATGAGATCCAGCTCGTCATGAAGCTGCCCACCTCTGTTGAGCCCGTGGGAAAGCTTGCTTCGATCTGGGGCGAATTGAAGAAATGAGAACCTCTGGCTGTTTTCTTAACCCTTAAACTACAGAGGTTGAGGGGATGGTTCATATCCCGTAGGACGGAATCTTTATCTCCGCTGGATTTCTCTGCCTGTGGCGGGGTCCCGACGGCCGTGGGTTCGAAGTCTGCTGGCCGGATTGGACACTGTGGTTTTGATCTGTGTGAACGAGGATTATGCCAGCGACCGAGTGGGCACCGTGGTGCAGGTGACGTTTCGCCTTCCCGCCTGGCTTCGCCCACAGGAGATCCTCGAGATCACCTGTAAAGGCATACAACCCATATCGTGGGGGAGGGAGGGAGTCGGACCGTTCCCTACCCCATCGCCTTCAGCGGCTTTATGATACGCAGTTCGCCCCAAAAATACAGCGGTTAAAGGAAAGCAGATAGGCAAGGGTGATGGATCATCCTTGCCTGACAGCATGTCCGCCGAATTCCCTACGCAGGGCGGCAAGGATCCTATCGGAGAAGAGGTCCTCCTGCCTGGATTGAAACCTCTTGAAAAGCGAAAGGGCTATAACCGGCACGGATATCGCCATATCAACCGCCTCCTTCACCGTCCATCTTCCCTCGCCTGAATCCTCCACATATCCTCTGATCGAGGAGAGATCGGGGTCTTCTTTGAAAACCGATTCCAAAAGCTCAAGCAGCCAGGATCTTATGACGCTTCCCCGATTCCACAGATGGGCGATTTTGGCGAGGTCGAGTTTTTCGCCGTAGGGCGACGTTTTAAGCAGCTCGAATCCCTCGCCATACGCCTCCATGATGGCATATTCTATTCCGTTATGAACCATCTTAACGAAATGCCCCGCGCCCGTCGGTCCGCAGTAAAGGTATCCCTCCTCCGCCGCGAGGTTTTTCAGCAGGGGTTCGATCGATCTGAAGTCCGATTCATCGCCGCCGACCATGATGCAGTATCCCATCTTCAAGCCCCATACTCCTCCCGACACCCCTGCATCCATATAATGTATCCCCTTAGGTCTCAGCTTCTCGGCGCGGCGGATGTCGTCCTTATAAAAGCCGTTACTCCCATCCACCAGTATATCGCCGGGAGAGAGCAGATCGGACAGGAGTTCGACGTGCTCATCGGTAACCTTCCCTGCCGGAAGCATCATCCAGGTGACCCTGGGAGGGGTTAATTTGCGGACGAGCTCCTCCAGGGAGTAGGATCCGATCGCCCCCTCCTCTTCCATCTGTTTCACCTTATCCTTCGTTCGGTTGTAGACCACGACCTCATGACCGCCTTTAAGGAGGCGGCGTGACATGTTCATCCCCATGCGCCCCAATCCTATCATTCCAACCTGCATTTCATTTCCTCCTTCTTTTGCTCTTCTCTATAGCCTCCATTAGCATCTGACTCATCGAACGAAGCTATAGGGCGGTTACATCCGGATCGGCGGGATGGCATCCCGTTCCGCCACAATGGGCACCTCCCTTGCCGGCTCACAGATTGTCTTCATCTCTTAACCTCCTTCCTTCATCTAGCATCTGCGATATGCAGAGAACTACTCCACGCTTGAATCTTGCTTACAGGGGAGATGTTGCGGGAGACTCGGTATGTACCCTGCTAGGTATGGTTATGATGAAACTCGTCCCACGCCCTCTGGGGTTATCTCTGACGTCGATCCTCCAACCGTGGTCATCGATGCTCTTTTTAACGATCGCCAATCCCAATCCCATTCCTCCCGGTTTTGTAGACAGATGTGGGACGAAGAGCAGATCTCGCATCTCGTCGGGGATGCCCGGACCGGTATCCGAGATTTCGATCTCGGCTCCCTCACCCTCCGCCCGAACGGATATCCTTATCACTCCTGTTCCTTTCATCGCCTCGACGGCGTTTTTTATCAGGTTGAAGATCGCCCGTTTGATCTGATCGAAATCGCCCGTGACCTTCACCGATCGATCCAGATCCGTCTCCACCTTGATTCCTCCCGGCATCTCATCGAACAGGTTCAGCGCCGCCTCCACGGCCTCGGCTGGCGAGATAGGCTCCATCTTCGGCGGCGGCATCCTGGCCAGTTGTGAGAACTCATCCAGCAACCTCTTCACCCCTTCCACTTCCCTGATGATCGTATCGACACACCTATCGAGCAGTTCCTCAAATCCCTCTCTATCGCCGGATCGGTATCTTCTCCTCAACCTCTGCGCCGAAAGCTGTATGGGGGTGAGCGGATTCTTGATCTCATGGGCCAGCTTCTGGGCGACCTCCCTCCAGGCTGCCATCTTCTCGGCCCGTTTGATCTCCTCCCTGCTCCGTTTGATCTGCTCAGCCATCCGATTGAACGCCCCCGCCAGCTCGGCGAACTCATCCTTGGAGTTCACCTGAACCCGGTAATCCAGGTTACCCTTTCCTATCTCATCTATCCCTGCCATGAGCCTACGGAGGGACCGTTTGACGCTGCGCATCATGAGGGATGAGGCGGTGATCGAGATAGCGAAGATCAGGATAGCCGCCAGGGAGAGGGTTATCAGGACGGTTCTGATCGCCGGAGATCTGCCGGACGCCTGCGCCTGGTAGAGCCTTCTGCCCTCCTCAACCCTCCTTCTGGCGAACGGGAGTTTTCTGAAAACGACGGCCGCGCCGAGTCTTCGCCGTCCATCCTCGCTTAAAACCGGCATGGCGCAGGCGAAGAGCTCGCCATCCACCATCGGTATGTCGCTCGTCGTCGGCTCGAAGCTCAAATCCTCTACCGAAGGGAGGAAATCCGTTATCCGTTTAGGGGTGATATCGGGGAGCGAGGAGAAGAGAAGCTTGCCCGATCTATCGTAGACGGCGAGGATCTCACTGGGGGCGTGCGAGCTAACGATGTCTCCCACGGGTTTTCCGGCCTCCAGGGCGTCAGCAAGCTCCACGTCCATCGCGATCCGTTTGACCAGGTCGGACATCTGATTGGCGTGGAAGGCCTCTATCTCCATGATTGCTCTGGAGGATTCCATAAGGGCCCTCTCAACCCTCTTATCCGCCCATTTCTCTATGCTCCGTGATATGAGGTCATATGAAAGCAGTAGGAATATCAAGGTTGGGATCAAGGCGGCAAGGGTTATGGAGAAGGTTAGCTTAGCGCCGAACCTCAAGTTATCTCACTTCCCACATCTTTATCGAAGGAACAAGGCAGAGTTTAAAACCCCCTTAATTTACCGATTAGCTGTTCGATGTTTTTAATGGCAACTTCTAAAGATTCTTTATTCATCTGATCCTCGTAAAAGTTTCGGTGTAAACCATTCGCCACAATGAAAAGCGTGATAATGTTTTCATCCCCTTTCTCCTTTGAGAGTTTGCTTACAAAATTCCAAAGGCTACCGTGCCTCTCCAACTTTAACCCTCTTTTTGCTGCCACCGCTTTAACTGCCAACGCGGTGGCGCCCCATAGCTTCTCCGAAGTTTGAACAAGGTCTCCCCTTTTTAGTAATTCCCTAGCCTCAGCAAGATATTTCTCACTCAGGGCCTGGTAATGCTCCACGAGCTCTTCAGGATCAAGCTCCTCGTTCAATCCCTGGAGTATCAGCTCAACCGTTAATTCCTCAGGAAAAGTTCCTATCTCTTGAGCTTTTTCTCTCAGTCTCGAACTGAGCTTTCGGGGTAATGTGACGGAAACTAGCTCCATTATAACAGCCCACACCCTTTCATAATTTCCTCAAGCTTCTCCCTGTTGGGCTGGGACATAGGGCAGAGGGGCAATCTCATCTCGCCGTTTATCAGTCCCATCATCTGCATCGCCGTCTTGACCGGTATCGGGTTGGTCTCCAGGAAAAGCCCCACGAAAAGCTGGAAATATCTGTGATGTATCTCCTTGGCCTTTGCGAAATCCCCCGCTTTAGCGAGCTCACACATCTGAGCAACTTGAGCCGGTATGACGTTAGCGGCCACCGAGATGACCCCCTTGCCGCCGACGGCCATCATCGGAAGCGTGACGAAATCGTCGCCCGAGAGCAGGTCGAAATCCTCGCCACACGCCTGGATTATCTCGCTTGCCCTCCTCAGAGATCCCGTGGCCTCCTTTATGCCGACGATGTTGGGATGCTCGGCCAGCCGGGCGACCGTCTCGGGAAGGATGTCCGATCCGGTTCTCGACGGGACGTTGTAGATGATCATCGGTATGTCCACGGCATCGGCCAGGGTCATGTAATGTCTGTAGAGCCCCTCCTGGGTGGGTCTGTTGTAATAAGGCGTGATCAACAGGACTCCATCCGCGCCCGCCTCCTTGGCGTGTTTAGTCAACCTAAGCGCCTCAGCGGTGCTATTTGAACCCGCGCCGGCGATGACGGGGATCCTGCCGTCCACCGCCTCCACAACGATATCTATCACCTGCTCGTGCTCCTCATGTGATAAGGTCGGCGATTCCCCCGTCGTGCCGCACGGAACGATGGCGTGGGTTCCGTTTGAGATCTGGAACTCCACGAGCTCCTTTAGCTTCTCCTCGTCAACCTTTCCATCCTTGAAAGGGGTTACTATGGCTACAATTGAGCCCTCAAACATAAAACACCTCCAAACTTATATCTGAAACAGGGTGTCCCCCGGTATCTTCTTCTCCTCCTTCCGGGGTTGTTGGCTCTGGCTCTTCTGTTGGGGTTGAGGTTGTTCCTCAGGCTCCGCCTCGCCGAACAGCTTTTCCGCGGCCATCGACTGTTTCACCCTTTTCACCATATCCGAGAACAACATCTCACTCCCCTCAGCGGCCTTCAGCTCGGCGGAGAGCTCAACCCACTGTCTTTCGGTCATATCGTTTCGCGACTCGACCCTGTACCGCCTCTTAACGTATCCCCAGAAATCCTCCTGTTTGATCCCCTCCTTCTCCAGCCTTTCCCTCAACCTGTGATAGGTCGCGAAGGTGGACTTTTGGGCGTTTGAGATCTTGTCGTTCGTCGATTTTGCCCTCTCCTCCGGCATCTCCTCGATCTTTTTGCCCTGCCTGTGCAGGTAGAAGTTGAGCACCTCTTTGATTATGGGCACGGGGATGAGCTGTTTGATGGCGTTACGCTGAGCCTTGTGAACCGCTTTGGTGAAAGCGAAGGGGTCCTCCCTACCGTTTATCCTCTTGGGCTGTTCACATGCCCCGTATCTGGAGGAGCCGGTGTAGGTATCGGTGGCTTTAACTATAACGATCCAGGAGTTCTCCCTCTCCTCAAAGGTGATGTCATCAACCTGTATCCCACCCCGTCGGTTGGCCGCCTCGTTTATCCCGGCTAAGGTCAATCCCTCGATAACCCTGTTACCCTGCCTGAAGGAGTAGACATACTCCTGGATGGCCTGACCGGTCATCATCTCGATGATCGTCCTATCATCGACCTGATTGACGATATCGTACTCCTCCAGAGGGGCAAGTTCGGTGCTTTCCTTATTTTCCCGTTCCTTCTCCTTTTCCTCTTTCATCCCGATCACTTCTCCCAGGCTTGATATCCCGCAGGGCGAGGCATCCTTCAAACGACGCCTCCCCCCATGCCGTCCCCCGATTTATCTAAATATTACCAGAATACTTATCATATGTCAAGCATATAGTTTAAAGATCTTCACAACAACGGCAGTTTGACCGGTTTCCCTTCGGCCGCGCTTTGATCCATGGCGAAGATTATCTCGTGGGTTTTAACCGCGTCTGAAAGGTTTACGTGCGATTCGACATCGTTGAGTATACAGTCTATAAGGTGATCTATCTCGCCCTGGAACGGGTGATGTGTGACGTCGCCGCTGTCGGGAAGGATGGTGGGTATGGCGGCATAATCGGTTTGACCGGGCATCAGCTTCTTGGAGTAGATCCTGTTGTTTCGTATCGTGCCGTATTCCCCCAAAAGATCGATGTTAAATTGATAGGGCGTCGTGCATTCGATCGAGGAGCTGATCTTACCTATTGTCCCGTCCTCGAACTTCAACACCCCCGCTATGGTGGGGTCATATTCGTACTCCTGCCAGATCTTAGTGGAGTATGCGAAGACCTCAACGACTTTTTTATCCAGGCCGAGGAAGTATCTCATGGCGTCCACCGCGTGACATCCCGCTGACAGCAGCGAACTTGCGCCGACGTCCTTCTTGATGTTCCAGCTATACTGTTTGTACCACGGTCCTATCCCGTGCCAATAATCCACCTCGGCGTAGAATATCCTGCCGAGAGCGCCCTGCTCGAGCAGAGATTTGATACATTGAAACAGCGGGTTCCACCTTAACACGAAGCTGACGACGGTTTTGACCCCCGCCTCCTTAACCGCCTTCTCCATCCTGGGCAGATCCTCCAGCTTGATCGCTATGGCCTTCTCGATCAGGATGTGTTTTCCGGCCTGAGCGGCCTCTATCGTCTCCTGGGCGTGAAGGTTGGGCGGCGTGCAGATCGAAACGACGTCCAGTTCGGGATCGTCCAGGAATTTCTGGTAATCGGTGTAGATCCTGACATCCAGACCGTATCTGTCGGCAAGCGCCTTGGCGCTCCGCTCGGTTCGGCTCCCTATGGCGACGATGCGGCAGTGCGGGTTGTTCAGATAGGCCCTGGCATGCTCGCCGGCGACCCATCCCGCACCGAAAATGCCCACTCCGAGCTTCCTCTCCTCTCCCATTCTTTCATCCTCCCCTGACTAGGTTGAAAGCCTTTCGGCACCCGTTTTACAATTTTACATCGTTTCGGGGATAAGGTCAATGACATCATGGCCTTTTCCGCTATGACGATCGAACGGGCCTGTACTGGTCGCTGACCAACATCACACTGGAAAAGTATAAGGATGAGAACATCGAGCGTGTGCGTAACACGGTCGTCCTTATCAGCTCCTCTGACCTGCGCGATTGGGCGGTTCGCAAGATCATCCTACATCACCCCGATACCCGCTATCACGCCTTTCAATACCTCGATTGGCAATTCGAAGGCAAGGATATCATCGCCGTGGCCCGCACGGCCTATGATGACGGTCTTGGCGGCGCCCATAATCAGCATGATGCCAATTTCATGACCTTCCACCGCATTTCAGGTTTTTCCGAGATGCTACAGACGTAGGGGGAAAGTCAAAGAAGCCTTTTTTCATCCTCTATTCTCCTGATATCGGTGATATCCTGTGTTACCTCTATACATCCGAGGTATTCGCCCTTCCCGTTGCGGACGGGGAAATATCTGATGTAGATCATCCTGTCTCCCATTTGGATCCAGAATTCGGCCACATCCCTTCGGCCCGTTTTGAATTCCTCCAGTATCCGATTGACGAGGTGTATGCTTTTCTGAGGGTGACACTGTTGGACCTTGCGTCCGATCACGGCCTTCGTCCTGACGAATATCCTATCCTTGGACTGGTTGAAGTATCGGACGGTATCATCCTTATCCACGAAGGTTATATCCACCGGCAGGGAGTTCAATACCCCCTCAAGCTCCTCCACGGACAGGCTTCCCGTCCCAAACGCTATCGTTCCTCCCGCCTCGGGCAGAGGAGCCTGTTTCTCCACTTCCGGAGCTGCTACCTCGGGGAGTTCCGGAGTGAAACAGCAATACCCTATCTCATCGAACTGGCACCTTATATCGGGCCATTCCTCCTCGTCCATGACCCTCAAAGCTGTTGGGAAGAGGATGTTGTTCTCCTTGTAAAAGTGGTTTGAGAGCATCTCGGCCAGAGCGAGCGAGCTTTCCCTCAGTTGGGCTTTGAAATCCTGAAGATCCATCTCCTCTCTCCCGTCCACGATCCTGTATATGTTCTTCTTTACCTCCCTTATCCTATCGTGCTCCATCCACATAATGGCTGGGGGTTGGGTGACGCCATGTCTTTCGAGATAGGGGAAGAGGACGTTCTCCTCACGCAGGTAATGGCTTTCCGAATCCTTGAGGTGCTCCACGATATGATTTATCCGATCCATCTCCTCCCCGCCGGCCGATTGGAGGTTTCCAGCCGCGTCCCTCAGATCGCCCGCGAACCGCAACAGCATCTTATGTTCCTCCATGAGGATATGGATCGGATGACCTTCGGGCGCCAGGGTTTCCCCTCCCTCCAGCGATTCCCTGAACACAGCCAGATGGACGTCACAGAGCCTCTGGACCTCCTCCTTCGGCATCCCCTCCTTTATGAGCTCCTCCTCCACCTGGGCTATCACATCCGGCGTGAGGCCCTTTATCAGATCCTTAAACTGCTCTTTCACCTCATCGGGATCAGCGCCTTCATGGAGCCGTTTTATCAGTTCCTTCAAAGTTTCCTTCCTGTTCACAATATTACCTCCAGTTTTTAATTAGGATATACCGGCTTCTGAATATCGTTAGGCCGGTACTTCGGGAGATTTTATATGTCCAGCTCAAATATAGGCTTCTGATCTTGAGCTATCCTCTTAAGCTCCTCGATCTCCTCATCAGTTATTGAGGTATAGTTCGAGGCTACCTCCACGGCTATTCTGAAGAGCTTCGGGTCTCCGGAAGGAACGGCCGCCGTTATCGGCTGAGATAGGGTAAACCGAATGGCCATGGAGGCGAGTTTGGGATCGGAGGCGGGTTGATACCATCCAGCTCATCTCTATATTCGAGCTCCTCATCCAAGTGGAAGACGGCCCAGAGCAAATCGGTGAAGGTCTCATGTTCCATCAAGCTTGGATTTTCCAGGAGCCTCACCAGAAATTCTCTATTCCCCATGAGGAACCGCCGTAGATCCTTCAGGTCGATCAGGTTGATATCCACATGGAACCTGTGCCCCATCATTTGATCGACCGCTTCCTTGAAATCTATCTCACTCCAGTCATGTCCCTTTGCCAGTTTGTTTCTCACCTCCTTCAGTTTCGGATCGGCGTTTGAAAGGCGGGTCAACAGCTCCCTGCCCACCTCACTGAAGAAGACGCCTATGATCATGTTCAGCTTCTCCATCCTGTTTCTCTTCTCCCTTGCCTTAAGGAGCTCATGTATCACGAGGGTAACGAGCAGAACTTCGAGGGGGACGAAGGCCACGTCCCCCAGCAGGTAGATGAAGATGTGATGAAGGTCCCTGAAGATGAGGTAATGGGCCAGATAGAGGAGGACGGAGAGGACAACCAGCGATAAGCCCATGACTATCGGCCATTTAATTCCCCTCATCCCTCATTCTCCGGAGGCTATATCAGCCACATAGGCGTATCTAAGGATGCCTTCCCGCCTATCAGAGCTTCTTATAACAGAACCACCAATCGTAGCACTCAATTTCGCCCTTCTCGGCCGATTCGAGCCGTTCCTTGACCTGCCCTTCGGATGTGGCAGGCGGGACGATCACCTTATCGCCGATCAGCTCGTTCTCCGGCCAGCCGGCGGGCAACGCCACCCCTTCTTTATCGCTTATCTGAAGGGCTTTAAGCAGCCTGAGGATTTCATCCATGTTCCTGCCCACATTGAGCGGGTAGTATATGATTGCCCTTACGATCCCTTTCGGGTCGATTACGAAGACGGCCCTTACGGCTTGGGAGTTGGAGGCTTCGGAATGGAGCATCCCCAGCATTTCGGCGATCTCGCCCGTGTTATCGGCTATTATCGGGAAGGGTATCTCCACTCCAAGCTTCTCCTTGATCCACTCGGTCCACTTGATGTGCGAGAAGACCTGATCGATTGAAAGGCCTATCAGATCGGCGTTCAGCTCCTTGAACTTCTCGTACCTTCTAGCGAAAGCGACGAACTCGCTTGTGCACACCGGGGTGTAATCGGCCGGATGGGAGAAGAGAATCACCCATTTACCCTTATAATCCTTGGGGAAATTGATGATTCCTTTGGTGGTCTGAGCCTGAAACTCCGGCATCTCATCCCCTATAAGCGGTATACCTTTTTTGATCTCCTCCATTTTACCTGTCTCCTCTGGGTTTGATATGAACAATCAGTTAAACAGTTTGAATTTATCCCTGGGTGCGCCACAGACAGGACATCTTTCAGGCGGCTCTCCCTCGCCGGTATATCCGCACACATCACAGATGTAGATTTGACCGATCTCCGCGTCCTTCCCTGAATCCACCGCCTGTTTGGCCTTCTGGTAGAAGGCGGCATGGATCTTCTCAGCCTCCAGCGCATACCGGATCGATCTCTGAGCCCCTTTCTCCCCCTGCAACTGTGCCACGGCGTTATAGGCGGGATACATCTCCTCGACCTCGAAGGTTTCCCCGTCGATAGCCGCTTCCAGGTTTTTGCTCGATGTGCCCAGATCGCCCAACGTCTTGAAATGGTTCGCGGCATGAACCTGCTCAGCATAAGCTATAGCCCTGAAGAGCTTCGCCACGTTCGGAAATCCCTCATCCTCCGCCTTCCGTGCGAAGATCAGATATCTCATATGCGCCTGGCTTTCGCCGGCGAAGGCGGCCCTGAGGTTATCATCCGTCATCTTACGCATCTGAACACCTCCTGAGGTTTGTTTTTTCAACGATAGGCTATCGGCCTTCGGCCTCAGCCGAGCGCCGATCTTTTATTTTCGAGCTACACTCCTTACAGTATCCGTAAAATTCAAGCTTATATCCGGTTATCTCAAAGCCCGTTTCCTCGGAAAAGCGCTTCCCCAGGTTTTCCGGAATAGGTTCATCTACATCGAAGACCCTCCCACAGCTCAAACAGATGGCGTGATAGTGCATCTTTGGATTGCCGTTATACCTGCATGGGGATTTGCCAAGGGGAAGCTTTTGCAACAATCCCAATCTCTCGAACAGATCCAGGGTTCTATACACGGTTCCCAAACTGATATTTGGGATCCGTGGTTTGACCATGTTATAAAGCTCCTCTGCGGTCGGATGGACGGAGGAACTACGGAGGACCTCGAGAATCGTCAGCCTCTGCCTCGTCGCCCGATAACCCTTTTTCCTGAGATCATCTATAAGCTCGTCCTCTCTGATAAACACCATTGGACTCCTGATGAGATGAATAATAGTAACGATTATCATTTCTAATAATAACACACCCGGGAGGTCGATGTCAAATCGAGTTGCTCATATTATCGCTGAGTGTAGCGGAGATTTTCATTATAGTCATTTATT
This sequence comes from Candidatus Poribacteria bacterium, assembly GCA_021162805.1. Taxonomy (NCBI): domain Bacteria; phylum Candidatus Poribacteria; species Candidatus Poribacteria bacterium. The sequence goes on along the minus strand of JAGGXZ010000212.1, from coordinate 18,769 downwards.
GTCATTCGTCGTCCTCATAAGATCGATGGCGTTTATGGAGGGGAACATGTCCTATCATCTTCGTATCTTCGTAATCGCAGCTTTTCTTTTAGGAGTTGTGTGGGGGATAGCGAAGGCAAGCTCGGTCGAAACCGCCGTAGATCAAACCGCCGAGGAGATCCTTAAAAGGTCAGGGGTAACGGGTGGGGTGATCGTCGATATAGGCTGTGGTGAGGGCAGGTTGGCCGCCGCCCTTTGCCGTAACGACCGATACGTCGTGCAGGGGTTGGACGTGGACGCACGGGCGATAGAGAGCGGACGGAGAATGCTTTACGCCAGAGGGCTTCTGGGCCGCGTAACTCTTCGAGTGCTGAAGGGATCATATCTCCCCTTCATCGACAACATGGTGAACCTCGTGGTGGTCGAGAAACGGGATCTCGTTTCGAACTCGGAGATCATGAGGGTCCTCCGCCCGCTCGGAGTTGCATGTATAGCGACCGGGGACGGAAGGTGGCGGATCAAGAGGAAACCGTGGCCTAAGGATATCGATGAGTGGACGCATTATCTCCACGACGCGACGAACAACGCTGTGGCCAAGGATACGGTTGTCGGCCCACCCTCTCATCTACAATGGCTGGCCAACCCGAAATGGAGTCGTCATCACGATCACATCTCAGCGATGACCGCTCTCGTTTCGGCCGGTGGGCGGATCTTCTACATCATGGATGAGGGCTCGAGGGAGTCGATTCTATAAGAACGGGCATTGAGTTCATCGATATCGAAAGGAAGCATTGGACGGTCAACGATTGGGTTCGCGGCGCCTGCCTTTACGGGATCATGCCGTGTAACGGATTGGTTTACTGCCCGCCTCATCCGTGTATCTGCTATGCCGAATCGAAGCTATCGGGATTCCTCGCCCTTTCAGCCGATCGATCGACCGACGGAACGGTTTACGCGGACCGGCCTACGGCACGATCGATCCTCGACCGACAGCGAATAAGTCCGATTGGCCGACGTATCGCCGTGATATCGGCCGGAGCGGTGCGACACCCATGTCGATTCCGGCGAGGGTTAAGGAGATCTGACGCACGAAACTTCATGAGCCGTTGTCGGCGCCGACCGTCGCCAACGGGAAGATTTTCGTATCTGAGATCGATAGCCACAGCGTTGTCGCCCTCGACTGTGAGACCGGGAAGGTTCTCTGGCGGTTTCTCTGCGGTGGGCGGGTGGATTCGCCGCCCACCGTCAGCTGAAGCTTAATTCGCCGCCGAGGTGGGACGGCCTTGTGGCAGCCGGCCATAGGCTTTACATGACGGCTGTGGACGGTACGATTCGTTCTTTCGGGGCGAGATGAATTAGAGGTTACCCTCGGCGAGCGGACATATGTCGCAGCTTCCTGCGGAGCAGAAGGTTTTGTATATGAAGATCAACCCCTGTTGCTTCCGCGCCCCATCGGGTTTTATAGGGCCTAAAATGTCCGTGAGCTTCCTCGTGATGTAGTTTTCCTGAAGTTTAGGATACGCGGAGTAGATCTCCGATACGGCCTCTGAAAGCGTTGAGCTCTGACTCTTAGCCGCCCAAAGGTAGAGGGCGGGCAGGATCACGTTAACGGTTATATCCGAGGCTCTGGAAGGCCCAATAAGGTTTACCGTCGGCCTCATCCTGCGTCCGAAGTCAAGGTGATCCATCCAGTATCCGGTGGCGGGCACGATGAAACCCTTTCTCAGGGCGGAGACGGCCTGACGTTTGCTGATCCTCCCCTCTATAAGCCGTTCCACGATCTCAAGCGGCCTTGCCAGGAGCCCCTCGCCGTTAACTGAGAGGAGATACGCAGCGGCAGCGATCCTTCTTGCGGGCGAGTTGGCGGGGCGTATGCCCGAAAATCTCCAGTCCTCCCTGGAAAGCCCTCCCTCCACCGCTTCCCACCCTTCAAGTCTATCACGCAGGGCCGACACGTAATCCTTCGTCCTGCCGTCCATCTCCTCCGTTGGATCGGGCAACAGGCCGGATGTCGCAAATAGCCTAGCCTCGATCTGCATCCGCTCCATCCCGAAGAGGCCCTCAGATCTTTCGAGCCTCGCCAATCGGCAGAAGGTTCCTCTATTGGACGAAAATCCCAAAGCGTCCATCATCCTCTCATAGACCGCCTGTTCGAAACCCTCTTTTGAGCTGATCTCATCTATGAGATCGGCCTTCTCCAGCAGTCTTTCCCATCCCAATTCATCCAGCAGTCTCATCACCCTATCGGGCTTTTCGGACGCCCTTGTACACGGGAGCTGCCTTTCGCCTCCATAAAACTCCCTGGCGATCTCCTCCAGAGACGAGTCGAGCTTATCGTATAGCTCCACGGTCGGCACCCTCTCGCCGTTCTCCTTCCTTATAAGAAGGCTCACCCCGTCATCCCACATCACCACATGTAGGATCACGCCGTTATAGAGCGGATCGGCATGATGATCGTGCGAGTACCAATCCGATGCGTTGACGTGTATCTCGACATCTCCCCTCACCGCCTCGGCTTCGATAAGCAGCTCGGCTCCTGTAAAATCCGGGCCGGCTCTCTGCGGTTGACCGGGGGAGATCACCGATATCGTTCTACCGTCTGTCGTCCTGAGTTCCCCTTTGAACCGCTTTCTCGACCAGATGTATGTCACGACTCTTTCATCTATCCCGATCCTCATGGTTCCTCCCCCTCAAAAAGTCCATGCATGCCTTTTCCAAATCCGAGGAGCTCATATGATATACATCGGAGAGAGCGCCTGAAAAGGGTTTATCATAATCTCTTCTCCCATATAGTTCCAGGAGTTCCTTCAGCCTTCCCTCACCGAACCTCCGGCTGATGAAGATCACCGATCCCATAGCCTCAAGATAGGTGACCTCCGGTTTCCTCAGCATTATGTTCCTCTCCAGTTCCCTCCAGGAGTAGAGCCTTTTGTCCTTGAGTTTTTCCCTTATAAAATCGATCATGTAGTCGCTCGTGGGGTTCGGGTGAGAGAGGTATTCGGCCATTCCCTCGTTGAACCAGATAGGTATCGGTTTATCGTGGAGTTTTCTTCTCAGGAAGATATGCACGAGCTCATGGGTGATCACATGGGAGTTATAGTACTGGGCCACCACAAAGAGCGTTCCCTTCCTATTCGTGACTGCACCGCCTATATCCCGTATCTCCCCTGTCGCCCGATAGACGGATCGCCTGTCCGGAAGGAGGAATATCTTATAAGGTGTTATGAGCTGGCAGTTCATCCATCCCGACAATCTCTCATATATTCCGTCCACCTCACCGGCGGCCTTCGACGCTATCTTCTCCTGTTTAGGCGAAAAATATATCTCGAAATATCTGGTCCTTTTGACCTGAAACTCCGCTCCGTATCTCCTCACATAGGTCAACTTCGGGATGCTATCGACATCGCTCCTTCGGGATGTCTCAAGCGCATAACACCCCATTAGGAACGGCAGAGACAGGCAGGCTGCGATGATCCTCAGATGAAAACGCATATCTGCCTCGAAATATAGTCATCAAATGACGGCGAAATGACCTACATGACTATAAATGACCGTGCCGTATACGGCGGATGATCGGTCAAGGGGAAGCGCCACGCCCGATAAGAACGTTCCCTCTACACGCTACGGAAGCGAGGCGTATAGGCACAGTCTGGTTTCCCGGCCTCTATGCTCCAGCTTGAGCGAGACAGGCCTCTCCTCCGGGGGACGAAGGGCAAGGTAAAGGGAGTAGATAGCGCTTAAGGCGATGAAACCCGTCGAGGAGCCGGATAGGATCATCCCCACCTGATGTCTCACCTTGTAATCGTCAAGGTGCGATTTCATCTCCGCCTGAAGAACGGTGTGAAGATATCGATCGTAGGATTCGTTTGCCATCTTATACATATATACGCTTCCGAACCTCATCGCCACGCCGAGAGTGAAGGTCGTTATGACGAACTTGGAAACCTCAGCGCCCTCAGCCTTCATCCCCTCTATCGGGAGGATAAGCATCATCGCCGTTACGAGCGGAATCATCCTTTTCATCTTTTCACCTTCTACCTTGGATTTTCATCACGCCCATCGCCAGAATTCCCCCGGCGGCGTCGGCCATCCAATCGAACGGGCTGGCGTTTCTCCCCGGGATAAAGGACTGGTGTATCTCATCCGTCGCCCCGAAGATGATCACGAAAAACAGGGCTGCCAGATACGGATGTTCGCCGACCCAGCTCTTCGATGTGCTCCGAAACGCCCTGAAGACCAGAAAGCCGAGTATCATATACTCGAGAAAGTGCCACAGTTTATCCGGTTTAAGCAGTCTGGGATCGGGGGATGGCAGAGTGGGCGTGGATGATACGGTGATAACCGCTGCGATGTAGATGCATAAAGGCAGCCAATATCTAACGAATCTTATCCCACACCTCCTGATCAGACCCTGATTCGCTCATATTGCTGTCGAGTGTAGCGGAAACCCGAAGCCAACGCCCGCCGTAACTGTGATGAGCGACCTTGCCGCAAACGATGAAGATCGATCGGGAAAAGCGCTACACTCCAAGAGCATCTCAATCTAATTATACATGATCGATCTCTTCTATTTCAATGCAGGACTTCTCAAAAGTTCATGGGGCGTGAGATGAGGAAAATCTAGGCAGCATAAGGGTTTTTGAGCAAATTCGCGATAGATTAGAGCGCGAATTTCCTTTGAATCACTTACACCATCTAAGCCTTTCCCCATCTGCATTCTTCAAAAGTTTTTGCGAAGTTCTGGCTCGCCCCCTTGACAAGAGGTCACAAGATATAATAAAATATAGATGCTCACGTGGGCGAGTGGTGGAATGGTAGACACGATGGACTTAAAATCCATCGCTCCTTAGTGAGCGTGAGGGTTCGAGTCCCTCCTTGCCCACCAAATCAAGGCAGGAGGGCAGTGACGCGGGGTGGAGCAGTCAGGTAGCTCGTTGGGCTCATAACCCAAAGGTCGGTGGTTCAAATCCACCCCCCGCAACCATTTCTTCCCTACCTGAAGAATTATGGCGGTGTAGCTCAGTCGGCAAGAGCACACGGCTCATACCCGTGGCGTCTAGGGTTCGAATCCCTACACCGCCACTTTTTTTATCTCCCAAAAATGGAGAGGTGACACATGAAACTCGGGCTTCTGACCGGTTTCTCCGAGGATATGGTGAGGTTCGCCGCCGAGGCGGGATTTGAATGTCTTGAGATCTCCGGGCCTCCGGGCGAATGGCTCGCCGATCCATCACAGGCCGAAAAGGCCAAGGAACTCCTGGATGAAAACGGATTGGTCGCTGCCTCCTTCCTCACCGGGTGGCCCTCGATAAGATCGAGTAAGGATGAGCTGAGCTCCCATCTCGACAGGCTCTCCAAGGTGATGGATATATGCAAGCTTATGGGCGATACCATCATAACCGGCGCTGGGCCTATGGGATACGATCCTGGGAAATCCCTTGAGGAAAACGTGGCCTCCTTCAAAGAGGTGTTCTCGCCCGTCGTCGAGCTTGCTGAGAAAAAGGACGTTAAACTGGCTTTCGAGAATTGGCCCGGCAAAGGGCCATACGCCGATGGCGGGAGCCTCGCCGTAACCCCTGAGACATGGGAGGCGATGTTCGACGCCGTCCAATCGGATCACCTCGGCCTTGAATTCGATCCGTCCCACCTCATATGGCAGTGGATAGATCCGCTTCAGGCCGCGAGGGATTTCATAGGGAGGATATTCATAGTCCACGCCAAGGATACGGAGATATTCTGGGATAAGCTCAGAAAAAGAGGGGCATATCAAAGGGGATGGTGGACATACAGACTGCCGGGGTTCGCTAACTTCGACTGGCCGAAGTTCTTCGCTCTGCTCCTGGAAAACGGATATGACGGAAACGTCATCATAGAACACGAGGACCCGCTGTTCAGCGGGGATAGGCGCAAACTCGGATTCCAGCTCAGCGGTAATTATCTCAGAAGATGTATGATGAAATCCTAAAATCCGCTTAGGTCCGGCCGTCCTGGCCGGGCCTGATCCCCGCCGAGGCGAAAGATGAGGTTATCCCCATTTGTGAAAAGGTATCTCAGAGAGGATATAGAACAGCTTAAACCATACATCGTCCATCGCTACGCTGACCTCATTAAGATGGACGCTAACGAAAACCCGTTCGATCTTCCCGCGGAGCTTAAGGAGCTCATATGCCTGGAGCTTAGAAAGACGCCGATCAACAGATATCCCGACGGCTCCGCCCTCGATCTGAGAAAGGCTTTGGCCGAAAGGCTTCTCGTCGATCCGGATCAGATCGTCATGGGTAACGGCTCCGACGAGCTCATCGGCCACATAATAACCCTCTTCGCTTCCCCCAAAACCAGGGTTCTCTATCCGGTGCCTACCTTCTCGATGTACGGAATCATATCCCGCATACAGGGGGTAAAAACGGTCGAGGTCCCTTTGACCGAGAACTTCGACATAGATCCGGATCAGATGATGAAGGGTCTGGTGGGCAGCCCAAACATCGTCTTCCTCAGCTATCCCAACAATCCCACCGGTAACTGCTTCGATGAGGATATCATCAGAGCTCTGCTGGAGAGGAGCGATACGCTGGTGGTCATGGATGAGGCATATTTTGAATTTTCGGGGAGAAGTTTCCTGCCGATGTTGGATCGATTCGATAATCTCGTCATCCTGCGCACCTTCTCCAAGGCGTATGGACTGGCGGGATTGAGGGTCGGATATATGATCGCTCAGAGAGATCTCGCCGAGCAGGTGAACAAGGTCAGATTGCCCTACAACCTGAACTCGATCTCGCAGATGGCAGCTTTGAAGGCGATGAGGTTCGATCAGGAGATGGCCGAAAGGGTACATCTGATAATCTCGGAAAGGGAGAGGCTATACCAGGAGATGCTCCGGATGGAAAACGTCCATCCCTTCCCCTCCGATGCGAACTTCATCCTTTTCAGGGTACCCGATGCGACAGGATGTTTTGAGGGTCTGCTTGAGAGGGGAATCCTGGTCAGAAATCTCGATTCAGGGATGCTGAGGGGATGTCTCAGGGTAACGGTGGGAAGTCCGAAACAGAACGAACTATTTTTAGAGGCGTTGAGGGATTGTGTCTAGTGAGGAACGTCGATATAAACTACACAGGCCTCATCTCCCCTTTTTCATGCGACCGGCGGCGCTCATACTTCTGATCGCTTCCTCGGTCATCGGACAGTTTCTCTGGAGATACATATCGGCGGCTTGGGGCTTGGATCAGCGTCCCGGCTTATTTGCGTATGTCCTGGGAGCTGTTCTCGGATATGCCGAGGGGAAATGGACGGCCGCTTTATGGGATAGATACTACATTGACGCTCTGCTGAGGAGGGTGAAACTGTGGGATACGTCCTTGGGGAAGCTTACCACCCTGTTTGCGATCTTCGCCCTCGGCCTGCCCATAGCTTTGACCATCATGCCGACACAGACCAGGGCGCTTGAGTCGGCCATGCAATCCTATGTGTTCGGATTTGTGGGGGGGATGAACCTCGCTCTGTATCTCTGGGTTAGGGGGTTGCCCAAATGATGAGAGTCGCCCAGGTGGAAAGGGAGACAGGTGAAACGAAAGTTAAAGTCAGGCTTTCTCTCGACGGTGAGGGGAGATATGATATATCGACCGGGATCGGTTTTTTAGATCATATGCTCGAGCTCTTCGCCAAACATGGCCTTTTCGACCTGGAGCTCCATGCTGAGGGTGATCTGCATGTCGATTACCACCACACCGTTGAGGATGTGGGAATATGTCTCGGCGAGGCAATATCGAAGGCTCTGGGGGACAAATCTGGGATCAGGCGATTCGGATTCTTCATCCTACCGATGTTCGAATCGCTGGCCATCGTCTCGGTGGATGTATGCGGGAGGGGATTTTTAAGCTTTAACGTCCCAGATCTGGAGGGGAAGATAGGGGATTTCGACTGCGAGCTGGTCGAGGAGTTCTTCAACGGTTTCGTCGGACGAGCAGGGATAACAATGCACGTCCTGGTTCAATATGGATCGAACAGACACCATATCGTCGAGGCCATCTTCAAAGCCTTCGCCAAAGCGCTGGACATGGCTACACAGATGGATGAGAGGGTCAAAGGTGTGCCTTCGACGAAGGGGGTGCTGGAGTGATGATGGCGATAATCGACTACGGCATGGGGAATCTGAGGAGCGTGCAGAAGGGTTTCGAGCGCGTGGGATTCAAGGCGATCGTGACGGACGATCCCCGCAAGGTGAGAGAGGCGGATGCGATCGTGCTCCCCGGCGTTGGAGCGTTCGGGGCGGCGATGGAAAGGCTCAGGCGATCCGGGCTCGCCGAGGAGATCGTCCAGGCCATTAAGGATGGAAAACCATATCTGGGAATCTGCCTCGGGCTACAGCTGCTCCTCTCCGAAAGCGAGGAGGGCGGCAGATTTGAGGGGATGGATCTGATCAAAGGACGTGTGGTCAGGTTTCAAACCGATATGAAGGTGCCTCACATGGGATGGAACCAGGTGAGGATCGTCAGACCCAATCCTCTTCTGAAGGACATCCCGGATAACTCCTACTTCTATTTCGTCCATTCCTATTACGTCGTTCCCGAAGATAAATCGCTGATCGCCAGCACCACCGAATACGGCGTGGAATTCACCTCGATGGTCTGGCATGATAACCTCTTCGCAGTGCAGTTCCATCCCGAAAAGAGCCAGAGATTGGGTTTAAGAATATTGAAAAACTTCGGGGAGCTGGCGAAGAGATGAGCGATGAGATCGAAACGAGGAGATCGATCGCTTTGAAGGCGGCGGATAAATGTATAAAGGTGCTAAAAGAGCGGTTCGGTGTGAAAGAGGCCTTTATAGCAGGATCGCTTCGCGGAGATACCCCCTGGCATGACCGATCTGATGTGGATATAGCTGTTGAAGGGCTTGAACCCGGCAGATATATCGAAGCGATGGAGGAGCTGTGGAATCTCATACCGGAGGGAATAGATCTGGATCTGATCCCTCTTGAACGCCTTCCAAAACATATCGCTGCCATGCTGAAAGGGGAGAAAAAGATGGATGAGATGCGAACCTTTAGGGAGCTCATAAAAGGGGAGATTCTAAACCTGGGTAGGATCGTATCTCAGGTTGAAGATCTGCTCACCTCCGGCATACGTGAGCCTTCAGAGCTTGAGCTCGGCGGACTTGGCAAATACGTTCATGACTTCTACAACGGCGTAGAACGTATCTTCGAGCGGATCGCCCTAACGGTGGATGGAGATCTGCCCAAAGGCGAAAGATGGCACACCGACCTCCTGAGATTGATGGAGGTGGAAACGGAAAACCGATCAGCCGTGATAGACCATGAGCTCGGTTTGAAGCTCCATCGATACCTTAGATTTAGACATCTCTTCCGCCATACCTATGGCTATGAGTTGATCTGGGATGAGCTTCGCCCGTTGGTCGAAGGGATGTCTGAGCTGTTCAACGCTTTAAAGGGACAAATCGAGGGATTTCTCGATACATTGGAACATGAGGGGGTGTGATATGGCCGTCATATCGGTCGATCTGAGACGGCGTATAGATGAGATATCGCCGCTGATTTACGGAAATTTCATAGAACATCTAGGAAGATGTATCTACGGTGGAGTCTACGACCCGGACTCCCCCCTGTCGGATGAGAGGGGATTCAGAAGGGACGTGATCGAGGCAGCTAAAAGGTTGAAGGTCACCATTCTCAGATGGCCCGGCGGCAACTTCGTCTCCGGATATCACTGGATGGATGGGATCGGCCCGAAGGAAGCTAGGCCCAAGAGGATGGAGCTGGCATGGCATACCGTCGAGACGAACCAGTTCGGCACGGACGAGTTCATACAGTTCTGCAGACTCCTCGAGACGGAGCCTTATATCTGCGTCAACATGGGCAACGGCACGATGGACGAGGCTCAGGCTTGGGTCGAATACTGTAACGGCAGGGAGGATACATATTACGCGAACCTGAGGAGAAAATACGGGCACGAGGAGCCGTATGAGGTTAAATTCTGGGGATTGGGAAATGAGGTCTCGGGAAATTGGCAGATAGGGCATAAAGAGGCGGAGGACTACGCGAAGCTCGCCCTTGAGTTCGCCAAAGTCATGAGATGGACCGATCCGTCGATAAAACTGGTCGCGTGTGGCTCCTGTATGCAGAACGCATACGATATGAACTGGAACAGGGTGGTCGTCGAAAAACTGACCGGCATATGCGATTACATCGCCATCCACATGTACGTGAACAACCGTCAGGATAACTACTACGAATACATGGCCGTCTCGGAAAAGATCGAGAGGTACATTCGGGCCGTGAGAGGGATAATCGATTGGGGAGTATATCACCATAACGGCAAGAAGATGAAGATAGCCTTCGACGAATGGAACGCCACGCCCAGTTTCCCAAACGATCACCCCAAACACGGACGGTACACCTTGGAGGACGCCCTCGTGGTGGCGATGTTCCTTAACTCCTTCATCCGAAACGCCGATTATGTTAAGATCGCCAATATGGCTCAATTGGTCAACGTTATCCCTCCCATCATGACCAAGCCCGACGACATGTTCCTTCAGACGATCTTCTTCCCGCTGGAGCTTTACGCAAATGAGAACGGATCCGTGGCGCTCGACGTACACTGCGAGTGCGATTCGTTCGAGAGCGAGGGATATGGCAAAGTGCCCTATCTGGATGTGTCGGCGAGCTATAATCCCGAAAGCGATCACCTCACCATAAACGTCGTCAACAGGCATTCCTCCGATCCGATAACGGCCAAGATAGAGAATCATTTCGGCAGATTGATCGAAGCGGGAATGGTTTTTGAGATAACGGGCGAGGACGTCAAGGTGACGAACGATTTTTCAGAGAAGGAGAACGCCAAGACGGTCAAAAGGCCGATCTCGGTCCCCGGAAACGAGTTCTCCTACGAGTTTCCGCCCCATTCCATTACAACTCTGAAGCTTGCCGTGAGGTGAGGAGATGTACAGGAAGCTTTCGACCGTTACCCTCAAAAGCGGTGAGATTATGGAGATAGGGGTGGTAAAGGCCCCGGATGAGGAATACGCTTCGAGGATAAACTCCTTCCTCGAACATAAGCCCGATGTGTACAAATGGCATATCAGGCGATCGGTCAGGGAGGAGCTGGATGAGCTTGAGACTTATTTCTACATCGGTAAGCTCGGCGATGAGATCATAGCGAACATCATGACCGTAGAGCATCTGGGGGTTGGGATACTGGGACATGTCTTCACGAAACCCGAGCATCGCCGTAAAGGGGCCTGTGCGGCTGTGATGAGGGAGCAGATGGAGGATTTTCGCCGGCGCGGGGGGAAGGCGCTTTACCTCGGCACGGGATATGGCGGAGTGGCATATCATATATATTCGAGCTTTGGCTTCAGAAGCGTGGTTCCCGGTTCAGGATTCATGAGGTATTTCGCCGAAGAGGATTTCGAGTCGAGGTGGTTTGACCCTCGGGAGACAACGGTCAGGGTTAAGGAGGTTCAATGGCACGACTGGGCGAAGATGACGGCGCTGACCGGCGTGGTGGAGGGGGACTGGCTCAGGAGCGTCATGATCCCCATCTACGGGCCGACCAACTTCGAGGGAGGGTTCCTGGCACTGAAGAGGGAGCTCGAGGAGGGAAGAAGATACAGAGAGGTTAAGCTGCTGGAGTCCGAAAAGACCGGGGCGATCGTGGGATTTGCTGCTCTGATGGATGACCCAAGGTGGGGCGGGAATGTCTGCCTGCTCGATCTGTTCGTCCACCCCAATTTCTGGTCCTCGGCTGATCCGCTGATGGATACGCTTTCCTGGCCGAGCAAAAAGATCCAATGTTTCGCTGAGCTCACCTCAGACGGAAAGATCGATCTGCTTAAAGCCTATGGATTTCAGCAGGAGGGACTCTTCAAAGGACAGATCATCAAAGGGGATGAAAAGATAGATATCCTCTGTTTTGCCCGTTTCCCCGCTTAGATTCCCCCTACGTCACTTGGAGATCACAGCGAGGCCACTTTGCCATTCTTTGCCTTTCAGCCCGGCGTAGTCGGATCGGCCTCTAGTCTACCGGCGTCAGCCTGAAGTATTTAATGCTCAGGCCATGGTTGGGGGATTTCATTGTGAAGCTAAGAGCGTTTTTGCCTTCGACCAGTGAGAGCTCCACCGGCTGGCACCATCCCCACATACCCATGGTATATGGAATAGCAAGCGCTACTGATCGATACGGCCTGGAGCTGCTGCCAGCCGGGCAGTTCTTGTTGTCTGCAGTCGACATGACGATGAGACGGGACCTTACCCGCCGCGGCGTCGACTTTGGTTGGCTTCGGGCCTTGCACCAACCATGTGATATCGACTTAAAACCCTCGCTTTACCTGTCCCCATGTGATAGCTAACTTCCCCTTTTTTGAGACGTCCAGAAATATGCTGGCGATACCGCCATCAACGAGGGATCTAATCTCACCTTTCGTTAAGGCCCTTCTTATGAGGATTATCTCATCGAAGGCGCCTACCAACCACCTGTTCAGGTGACCGTTGATGTGCAGAGGAGCAGGGTTAGTCCCCACATCGCAATCCGCTCCGTCCATGCTGGCTTCTTCCTCTCCATCCACGTAAAGCCTTATCGTCCCACCCTCACGCACACCTGCTATGTGGTGCCATTCGCCATCATTGATGGTCGATTTGCTTGCTATGTGAAAGCTTTGACCGGCGGCATTTCTGAGGAAGAAACTGACATGTCCATCCAACTGCTTTGCCTGATTGGCATAGTAAAGCGCATACCACGGCCGAGTCTCAGAAGGCTGGTAATTCTTCGCAACTATCATAGGCGGATTACCAGAACTCATCTCCGTCTTCACATATGCGGCGATGGTGAAATCTTGCCCCTTAGGAAACTGAAGGCTCGGATGGTCGGGAACCTCTATCCAACTGACATTCCCTTTGAAGAGCATCGCACCGCCGAACTTCCCCTCCTCAGTCCATTCTACGTTCCCGTGGATCTTCCCAACATGTCCGTATTTGGATATGTCTTTGGCCTCTTCCTTCACAGGTTCATCAAAGAGCCAAATGGCGGCGACGTCAGGATCAGTAACCTGTATGGCTTCGCTCATGGGAACCATAGCCGATATCATCATTAAAACCACAAATATCCCCCATAACCTCATGGTCTACCCCCTTCCTTATTTCTGAGCACACAAAGATTGTACTCTAATGAGGAGAAGCTGTCAATGCGGCATTCTTTACAAAAACTGGTGGAGGATGCTCCTCACCATCCGAAACCCTTACACGGGAGTTCCGCTTAAGGACGAGCCTGCGGTAGCCATAGCCGAGTTGGTGAATGAGGATTCCTGGTCATAGATCACGTTGTTGCGGAAAATCAAGGATGATCCCGGGCATCCCTTCTTTACCGCCCGAACGGGGGTTCCGACTGGCGTTAAGGGACTTTACTTCCCAGCATGCATACGGTACGGATACATTGTGTACCCTACCTCCCGGCATGCTTTAATCGTCTCAATGTAGGGGGTATCGCAGATGTCCAGAAAGCCGATCTGATAGTTCTCCCCGTCGCCTCGTCCTGTCGTGGGTTGATCGCCGAACTGGAACCAGTGTGTTCCGACGATAAGCGGGTTTCCCAGGGCGCTGTGGACATAGTTGATATATGCCTGTGCTCGCTCCTGTTGATCTTTCACCGGCACCAACCCCGTATGGAACATCCCTCGATCAAGAGCTCCGAAGTGGAACTCACCGATGATCACCGGCTTATCCATCCCATCAGGCAAATGCAGATCGGCGACGCTACGTTGATATCTGTTGAAGCTGATAACGTCGCAGTATTTGGCCGCCGCCTGTATTGCCAGTTCGTTAACCCAGGCGAAACGGCAGCCGAGGTAGAGCTGATTTGGCGCTATCTCCTTGACGGCTTCCCTGCAGATTCGGAAGTAGGCCTCGGCGATCTCCGTGTAGAAGGCTTTCAGATCCTCGCCTGCCCTATCACGCGATGGGGCGCGGCGAGAGATAAGAAGATCATCCCAACTTTCATAATTCGTCCCCCACACGTTATTGAGCGCTTCGATCCCCCCGTATTTCCCACGCAGAAATCGGAGAAACTCCTGTTTCGCGGGTTGATCAGCGGGGGAGAGAAGCGCCGCTTCGGCGAGCGAGAACTCATCGCCCCAGCTCAACTCATTATGGACGAAGTAACCGATACACCACGGATCGTTAGCGCTCCGCCCTCGTTCCTCCTTCATTCGGTTGTGCAGGGAGCTTTTGAAGCTGGGATCGAATGGATCGGGGAATTTCCCCCAATAGCCGGCGCTGCCCTCGATCGGTCGCCCCATTCCGTTGATCGCCACCACATACGGCGTGCGTCGCATCAGGCAGATCTCTGATTCCGACCAGTTCCCGATCGTATTCATCCCCCAACTGCGCAGTCGACGGTGGCAGAGATCGCTGAAGATCCGTTTCCAATCGGGGCCGTATTTCCTCAGCAGATTCGCGCCTGTGAAGTTAAACGTCTCATAATGTTTGCCGTGATAGTATCCATGAGGCGCCCAGGAGGCACTTCCGTAGAAGATCCCGAACGGTGACTCCTTAGGCGGCAGTTCGGCGAAATAAAATTCGCGGTTTGTTATAGGTGTCACGCCGGTTGTCCACCTGACACAATCGATACCGTGTGACCAGAAAAGACATCCCTCCGGATCGACCAGCCACCATTTGCCCTTGTATTTCTGGACTCGGAAAAATCCCGTGGCCTTCAGCCTTGGCCCATCCATCCAGCCGCCGAACCGATCCCATCCTTTGGGGCCGGGATGAGCGGTGAGATCAACCGTCTCTTCCTCACGTCGCCGATGGAGATCCTCATCAGAACTCGTTTTGCCGGGCCATTCCTCATGGATAAACTGACCGTAACGATCGATCATCGGGAAGAAATCCTCCGGCGACATATTCAGCCACTCTGGCTGACTGTAGGGACCGACAGCTCTGGGACTTGTTATCTCGAAAAGATGATCGGTTTCGGGGCGGTTTACGAAGAGGAGAAGCTGTGTGATATCCGACGCATCGATTCCCCCCTCCTTAACCATTCCGCCTGGATATCCCCGCATACCGAAGAGCTTTTCCGCCAGGGGCTGGGGCAATCGGCGACGGAGCGGCACAGTAAGCGTCCCTGATCCTCCAGGGGCAAGTTCGACCGATCCGGTCACACAGTTTCGCCGCCCGTCCGCCCCGGGGTTGTTCACGCGCAGGAAGATACACACCTGGCGATCGCTCAGGTTATGGACATCCAGGGTGATTCTGGTCCATGCGGATAGATCCCACCTGCCGGATGGCGCCTTAAGCGTTATCCCCGGCCAGGGCTGCGAATGACCTGTTCTAACCCGAAGGGCATAGCCTTCAGCTCGCCAAACCAGCTCGGCGGCGGCGTCATGCGTCGATATCGCCTTAACGTTGAAGGCGGAGCCGAAATCCAAAAGGGTTACGCCCGTTGTATCTGATTTATCGCTGGCGAGATAACCTGTCGCCAGGATCGATCCCACGATCAGATAGATAGAGCTCATTTCTCTTCCTCCTCTACACGTTGAACGCTCAATGTTTTGACGTTTAAACGAATCGCTCATATTATCGCTAAGTATAGCAGAGATCAGAGAGGTCTGCCGCTCCCGTTAAACGATGAACGTGTAACGGATCTCCGCCATATTCGGCGATAATATGAGCGAAAACACAGACGGTTGAATGATAGCTCCTATCCGATCGGCCGTCAAGACTCTGAGCGTCAGAAGTAGTTCGTTCCTTGACCGAATGTTGTATCTGTGCTAAAATGTCGGGCGAAAAAGCGAGTTTTGGAGGCAAGAATAGATGAGCAGACTGGCCATATACGGCGGTCCTAAGGCCGATCAACTGACATAGAGGGTGGAGGGATAGAGATGACGGGATATGAGAGGATGATGACGGCGCTCAGACGTGAGGAACCGGATATGGTGCCCGTCTGGGAGCTGATAGTCAACCAACCGGTCATAAAAGCGCTGTTCGGGGATATCAGCTATATGGATTTCGTCGAGAAGATGGATCTGGACGGCGTGACGATCTTCGAGGACGGTAGGATCGTCAAACAGTTCGACGATCGGACCTATCAGGACGAATGGGGGATCGTATGGAGGGTGGAGGGTGAGACGGGCATACCGTACCGGGTCGACGGGCCGATTAAAAGCGAAAGGGACCTCGATAGATACACCCCTCCCGATCCCGATGCCGACTACAGGCTCAAAACTTTAGAGGAAGCGGTCAGGAGGTTCAAAGGCGAAAAGGCCATCGTCTTCCTCGGACATGATGCCTTCGAATTCTCGCACTATCTGAGGGGCATGGAGAACCTGCTGATGGATTACGTGTTCAATCCCGAGTTCGCCCACCGTCTGGCGGAGATCGTGATAGGCTACAAAAAACGGGTTATGGAGAGGGCGATAGAGGTCGGCGCCGATATAGTGCTGACCGGCGATGATTACGCCTATAGGAAGGGACCGATTATGTCTCCGGACCACTTCAGACAATTCGTGCTCCCATATCTCAAGGAGATGGTGGATTTGGCCAAATCCAAAGGTGTGCCCTTCATAAAACACACCGACGGCAACATCTGGCCGATCATGGATATGATCATCGAGACAGGTATAAACGGGATCGATCCGCTCGAACCGATCGCGGGGATGGACATAGGCGAGGTTAAAAGGCGATATGGGGACAGGGTGGCCGTGGTGGGTAATGTGGATTGCGGTGAGCTGTTATCGCGCGGCAGTCCTGGGGAAGTGGTGGAGGCCGTTAAGGAAACTATAGCGAAGGCATCGCCGGGAGGAGGACACATCTTGGCCTCCAGCAACAGCATACATCCGGCAGTCAAACCGGAGAATTACAGAGCGATGGTCGAAGCTGCAAGGAAGTTCGGGAGATATCCGATAGATCCGAAACTGGTGGAGGAGTATAGGGATAAAAATTACATCTCCAGGTATCTCTGATACCGTATCATCCGCGCAGGTCAACTGTCGTGCCTTTCCTCTCCTCGAGCCCTATCTGTTTGAGCATCTCGGAGGAGATCCTCTCGGCCACGGTTTGAATCTTCCGTTCCTTCGTCTTCCCCGAGTTCCCTTTTTTATCGGCGGGCTGGGGATCGTGAAGCCTGAAAAGCTTACCTATTCTGGATATGAGTCCGGTTCCGTCAATTCCCATCACCTTCACCTTCAACCCCGAGGTTGATCTATTATATTATCGGAGGATATAACCGATGACTTTAGGGAAAATCTTCGCAATCGGCATCGATGCAGGAGGCACAAAAAGCCGAGGTATGATCGTGGATGTGGAAAACCTGGCTGAGATAGCGACGGTTGAGGACAGGCCGGCCAATCCACTTCAGGTTGGGATGGATGAAAGCGTGAGGGTGATCCTCAGGATTATCCGGCGTTTAGAAGATAAAGCAGGGGAATTCGGTGGACAGGTCGAATCCGTCTGCGTCGGAATGGCGGGAGCGGGCAGGGAAAGGGAGATCGAAAAGCTTAAAAAGCATATCGACGCCGAATTCGTCACCGACGCCGAAGCCGCTCTGGTAGGAGGTTTGTTAAGGGAATGGGGAGCGGTTCTGATCTGTGGTACCGGCTCTATCGCCATGGCGATATCACCTTGCGGGGAGAAGTTCAGAGCCGGCGGATGGGGGGCATGGCTGGGAGATGAGGGAAGCGGATTCGATATCGCGATCAGAACGCTGAGAGCTGTGATGCGATCATATGACGGCCGGTGTGAGAAGACGATCCTAAGCGATATGATCCTGCAGGAGCTCAGCCTTAGAGGTGAGGAGGAATTGATTTATTGGGTCGGATCGGCTAAGAGGGATGAGGTGGCGAGATTGGCTGAGCTGACCTTCAAGGCGGCTGATGAGGGCGATGGAATCGCGGGCGCGATACTCGATGAGGCGGCGGAAGAGCTGGCGTTGCTGGCCGAATCGGTGCTCAACAGGTTGGAGGAACCCGATCTGATCGTCTTGACGGGCGGGGTATTCGAAGGCCAGTCTACTTTCAGATCTAAGGTGGCCCAGATCATATCACGCAGGGTAAAAGGCACCAGATGTGTTCAACCGATCAGGGGACCGGAGTTTGGAGCGGCATTGATCGGATTGAAACACAAAAAAAGGCAGATCCGATGACCTGCCTTTCGATAATGCCCTTATATGGGTTTATGGTGC
Organism: Candidatus Poribacteria bacterium; assembly: GCA_021162805.1. Lineage (NCBI taxonomy): Bacteria > Candidatus Poribacteria > Candidatus Poribacteria bacterium. Next base: position 611 of record JAGGXZ010000212.1, on the reverse strand, counting down.
CCCCGGCCCGACTCGAACGGGCACGCCCTTACGGGCACAGGCCCTCAACCTGCCGTGTATACCAATTCCACCACGGGGGCAAACTCAATTAGAATTATACTAACTCGCTCCCCTCAGTGTCAAGTTCGCGCTATCGTTGGGGTGTATAAGAAATCTGTCGGAGGCTCAAGCAGCCGATTTCACCTCACCAGAAGGGATCTCACTCAGATACCTAGCCTTCAAGAACAACATCGCCTCAGCCCTTTCCTTATTCCATCTCATACCACATCCCTTCATCCTCAGATTGACAACATTCTTTATCCCACTCTCTATCCCTCCGCTTCCGACAGGTAAGCCTTTCTCTCTGTAGAGAGCATAACTCATCCTATCCTTGTTGGTGGTGTAATACCTTATCAAATCTTGCAATGCCTTCCTCCTTTGAGGGTTCCTCTGCTTCCGCTTCAGTTTCTCCAAGGAATCTATCACATCTTCCACCTTTCCCTCCCAAAGGAGAGACTCCTTCTGCTTAACCCAATCTTTTGTTTTCTTTGTTCCTTCTCCATATAGGATCTTTCCAACATCCCAAAGGTGTTCAACTGCATGTGCCCAGTCCAATATCTGCGTGCAGTGTA
>JAGGXZ010000211.1 GCA_021162805.1 Candidatus Poribacteria bacterium | reverse complement strand
GGATGCTGAACGGCATCAGATACCTCGCGACATCGGGCTTGTGCAGGTCGAAGGCCGATGCCTTATCCCTCCAGCGCCTGGCGATCTCGAGGCTTATCTGAGCCGGATCAGCCGTGTCGAACTCAAAAGCCGTTTCGACCTTGAAGCCGGCGGTGATCCAGTTGGAAACATCAGCTCCCCTTCTCGCAACTGTCCAGACGGTCTCAACGCCCATCTCCCGCAACCGCCTCAACTCATCGGCATTGAGCTCGAGCGGCACCGCCCACGCACGGCGATATACACATTCAGGATACAGCGCCGCAATCGTCGGATACGCCCTCTCATCGAACGCAACCATGCTCTTTACCCTCCCCGTGCCGAGAACCCTCCCCATCCTTTCGTAAAGACCGATCAGGTCGTCCTGACAATCGATCACCTCTTCAGCTCCTGAGCGGATCAGTGAATCAAATATCCTCACCTCCCCGATGCGGACGACGGTTGTGTTAAACGTCACCAAGGCACGTGCTATTTTCTCAGTGTGATGCCCGCCGATGACCGTGCTGCCGTGTGGTGCGAACAGTCCGCCTTCGCCGTGTTCTGAGGCGTAGTATGCATCGAACTCCACACCTCCCTCCTCGCACATCCATCCCAGGGTCATAGCAGCCAGATCCTTTTTCGGATCGTCAACTCGGCTGAGCATCAGAACCAAGGGTCGGCGTGGATGTTTCATCTCATCCATGTCATCTTTACCTCCAAGTGCTATGAGCAGGCTTAGGAAAAGATAGACACCGCTCATGACGGCTCCACCACCACCTTGACGGCGTCCCCCGACATAGCGGTTTGTATCGCTTGGTCGAATTGGTCGAGTTTAAAGCAATGCGTGACGAGCTTCTGGAAACGCTCATCGGAGGCGAACATACGGAGAGCTTTACGGAAAGTGGTTCGGGTGTGGGCGAATACCCCTTGGATGCGTATCTGTCCGAACACGATCCCGTTCCACGAGAACTGAACTGGCTTCTCGGCTATGCCGAGGGCGAGCAGCGTCCCGCCTTTACGGAGGAGACGGAGGGAGAGGTTGACCACCTCGCCGCTTCCGACGGCGTCGATGCACAAATCGAGTCCGCCGCCGATGGCTTTGATCACATCCCCTTTTCCGTCGACGACCTTTTCCAGTCCTATTTCCCTCGCCAGTTGAAGTTTGAACTCCCTGATGTCCACCGCATAAACCTCATAGCCCGATCTCGTCAAAGAGATAGCGGCGCTCATCCCCAGAGCTCCAAGGCCGAATACAGCGACCCTCTCCACGCCCGAAAGGTCTATCAGATCCAGGCCGTTGAGCATGACGGCAACCGGGTCGCAAAGGGTGGCGGTACGGAAGTCGACGTTTTGAGGCATGAGGAGCAGGTTTTTGGCAGGCACCCTGACCTTCTCTGCAAAGCCGCCGTCGTATTGGCAACCGATAACCCCCTTGAACTGCGGACAGAGGTTGGGTTGACCTGAAACGCACCAGCGACATTCGCCGCAATCTAAGACTGGGTTCAAAACCACACGGTCGCCGACTTTGACGTTTTTCACACCTTCGCCGACCTCAAGCACGACGCCGGCGAGCTCATGACCGGGGATGCGATCCTTCGATGGTTTCCCCTTATAATCGTGGAGATCGCTGCCGCAGATGCCGCAGACCCTCACCTCGACCAAAACCTCGCCCGGCCCTGGCGGAGGTGGATCGGGCACATCGGCGAGCACCCATCGATAGGCATCCTTGGCTAGGATAGCTTTCATGCTTTTCTTCCTCCTCGACGAAAAGTTTCAGGGGGCAACGCCGCGTTCACGGGGCAAGACACTCGACCTTTAATTATACCTTTGGGCTCGGAATGTGTCAAATTTTCTTCATATTTTGGTGATAATATATGAAAATATTTTTCGCAAGCTTCGCCGATCATCTTCTGATCACCATCCTCCTGGTCTCCGAGAATCCCCCGGCGCTGAGGGTGTAAAAGTAGACCCCGGAGGCTACCTCCTCCCCATGTTCATCCCTTCCGTCCCAATATGCGGCCTCCTCCCTGCTGGTGTAATACCCCGCTCGTTTGCGCCCCAGATCAAACGTCCTCACCAGCCTGCCCTTTACGTCGTAGATTCGGATCAGCACGTCGGTCTCCCTTGAGATCTGATAGGGTATCCAGGTTTCAGAGTTGAACGGGTTGGGGAAGTTCTGAAGCAGGGCCGTTCTCATCGGCCGATCAGCAAGGTCGGCGGTTCCCATGTTCTTGATCGTCCCATATCCGGTGAGGAGATTTCCCTTGGGTGATACGTCTATGATCCGTTCAAACGGTATCTTGAAGATGAAGAGATCGCCCGCGTCGGTGAAGTAGACGGTATCGCCGTCCAGATAGAAGTCCCAACCGAAAAGCGGCGCGTCGAACTCCGCCACGATCTTGGGGTTACGAGGAGCGGACAGATCTATGACCGTAAACCCTTTGGCATCAGCCGCCAGTAGGGCATCGTCGATGACCTTCAACCTCCATATCCCTCCTCGCCACCTTCGTCTATCCTTCAGTTGAAGAGTTGAGATCACCTTGGGATTTTTCACGTCCATGACGTCAATTATCTTTATCCCGTCTTTACAGCTAGCGATCAGATACCGTCCCTTAACGGCGATCCTCCCTGCCTTTACGTCTATATGGGAAATTGCCCTGGGCTTCATCCTCCTAACATCCCATGCGTCCAGGACAGTTATCCCCCTTGCTCTCTGCACTACAAAGGCGTATCTCCCGCTCAGCGCCACGTCTATGGCGCTCGCCATCGCTATTTTCCTAAGCGGTTCTACATGCGTTCTCGGTTTGGCTTCTACGAAAGCGTTGAGATCGAAGATCTCAAGATATTCATCATCCTCGGCGATGAAGATAAGACCGTCCTGAACGAGCAATCTCTCGCAGAATATGCTCTCGACGAATAAAACGTCCGACTCACCCGGTTTTCGGGGATCGGATACGTCGATGCGGAAAAGGTAGTTACCGTTGATCAGAACCTTATTCTCAGGGAGAAGGGCTATCCCCTTTCCATGACACGCTATGTTTTGGGAGGAGACCAGCTTCGGGTTCGCCTTGTCCTTTACGTCCACCACCACTAGACCGCTGTTATGGGCTATGAAGGCATAACCGTTGGAGACCACCACACCCGACTGATAAAGTCCCGTGTAATATTGAGGGTGAAATATTATCTCCGAGAGCATCCCACCTTCTTCAAGCTTGGCGAGCGAGGGTGAGAATCTGTCATCAGCTATGAAGACCCATCCATCGCATACTTCGATGTCCCTCGCGATGGTAGTTGAAACGGGCGCCGCTAGACTTCGTCGGGAGATTTCCCTTACCGAATTTAGATCGGATATGTCGAGGGAGGCAACGCAGTAATCGTATCCTATCAGGGCGTATCTACGGTCGGGCGTAACGGCAACCGAGTAGACGTTATTGCCGTATGCCTTTCGGAAGATCAAGCTTGGATTTTTAGGGTCCTTCAGATCCACGGCGACCAATCCAGCAGCCCCACAGGCCACCAGAGCCGTCTTTTCATCTATGAACTCTATATCCCTCGGAGGTTCCCTCACGGATTCCGGGGTCTTGATTTTAGATATGGGAACCGGATTTCCGGGATCAGATATATCCATTACCACCAGACCATCCTCCCCTGCGGCTATAAGCATGTGTTTTCCGAAGATTGCGAAGCCATCCACAATCTTGGGATCGCTCACGTCCACCACGAGCAGACCGGCGTCGAAATCCACCCTGTTGGTGTTGTTCAGATAGACAACTCAAGCTCCATCCCCCAAGCAAAGGAGCAGAGCAGGATGAAAGCGAAAATGTATTTCATGGAACCGCCTCCAGATCTCATTTTAGCACCGTCATCTTTCTAAATCCGGTTTCCGGGGAAAGCATCCGATACAGGTAAATCCCGCTTGACACGCTTTCCCCGTGCATGTTCCTACCGTCCCAATAGATGGCTGAGTTTCTTCCGGTGTAATCTCCTGGCCCTTTAACGCCCACATCCAGCCTTCGGATCAGATACCCGCTCAGATCGTAGATTTCGATGATGACATGCCTTCTCTCCCTTAACCTGAACGGTATCCAGGTCTCGGCGTTAAAGGGGTTGGGGAAGTTCTGAAGAAGCTCAGCCGTTTTGCCTTGAACGTGAGGCGTCGGAGCTGGATCTATCAGATCCCCCGTCCTCCATATGGATATCCTGCCCTTTTCGTCCACGATCGAGATCGTTTGACCGTCGGCGCTCAGATCAAAGCTCAAGCAACTCGGAACGCTTGCCACCGTTTTCCTATCCCTTAATCTCCATATTACAAGTTCCCTATCTCTACTTATGAAGAACAGATATGCTCCGTCGGGACTGAACCTCACCGGCCCTCCGCCTGGGATCCTCTCGATCAATCGGAGCTGTGGAAACCTCCATAACGTTATCTTCCCCTCCGCGACCGGATATGTGGCTATGGCCATAAGGCCGTATCTGATCGCCACGAAGTTTACAACCCCCTTCCCATGTTCATAGCTAGGAAGGCGATTAACCCTTCTGTAGCTTCCCACACCGCTTCTTTTGAACACCTCGATTCCTATCCCCTTCAACCGTTTATCCTTGGCGATGAGAACGAAATATCTCCCATCCTCGGAGAATCCCTCACATTTGATCCAGTCGAAGGTGCTGCGGATCGCCCTGTACCTCTTCACCCCTCCCAATCTACAAATCCTGAGTGGTGTGAAGGATCGCCAACCGAACATGATCATCTCGTTCCCATCAGGGCTGATAGGAGGTGGGAAAGGCGGGATGTAATGTAGCATGCCGGTCTTCAACTCGGAGACGATGCCCTTTTCCAGATCCACCTTCTTCATTCTGTCTCCAAGGATGGCGTAGGCATATCTGCCATCGGGCGAGATCACGACGGAATATGGAGGATCGTCCATGAGATGAATTCGACGTATCACCCTTCCGGTTTCCACATCCCTGATAATCAACCTGTTATATGAGGAGATCAGATATCTTCCATTGCGGATGAGGTTGTGCTCGCCCAGAGAATAATCCTCGATTCTTCCGATCAATTTGCCCTCCCTCAGGCTCCATACGGATATATCGCCCATGAAGAGAAGGAGCACCTTGTCGTTGTCGGGGCTGACGGCTATCCGATCCGCTTCGAGGAAATCAGGCGACGGTATGAAGGATATCCTCCCGTCCGGACTCCAGACGGCGATCGAGTTCTGCCTGCCCTCAAGGATCGTGAGCAGCCTTCCATCGTGGGTGAAAGCGATGGATCTATCACGTGAGATCCGATACATGCCTGTGCCCTTGGAGCAGCGGAGGGAGTCGATCAGCCTGCCCGTTTTCAAATCCCATATGTTCACCTGACGATCCACCTTCGACATCGCAGCGAGCATCCTCCCGTCGTCGCTCACCGCAAGCCGATGCTGCCAGTCGTATAATCCCTTTTTGGCAAACCTCATGACGACCTTCCCCGTCGTGAGGTTCCAAAGCTCGACCTCCCTTCGGTAGGATGCGACGACGAGATATCTGTCGTCGGGGGTGAACGTCACGTCATTGGTGTCGTCCTTAGCCTTAAATGTATAGGTGTGGGTGCCGGTGCCGACAGATTCGGCTCGTGATACCTCCCGGATAATCGTCCCTCGTATATCCTCAAGCTTTTTCAGCGCTTTGCCCTCCTCCACGCTCCAGATCCACAGCTCATCTCCCTTCGGGATGGCGATAAGCCTGCCGTCATGACTTATGGCGAAGCTCGAGATGCGATGGCCGGGATGAATCGAGGAGAGCTTTTCCAACTTCTCCCCCTTCATCCTCCAACACACCAGATCGCCGCCGATCTTCGTGAGGAGGATCCCGGAGGAGGAGACATCCAACGCCGAGACCTTGACCCCTTCTATCGGGCTGGCGACCCATCTCAGAGAGACAGGGTCAATCAGATCGAGGCCGTTCGTCGTGGCGACCATGATGTATCGCCCATCGTGGGAAAACATCACATCTTTGACATACCCCTTCGTCAGATACCTCACCGGTTCAAGCGCCGAGGAGGAAACGGTTGAAAGGAGGAACAGAACGATCAGAACATAGGTGTATTTCATCTTCGCACCCCCTTTGTCCCGGTATGTCATCCGAGCATATCTCCCATGAAGCAACTTATGTGCCATGAGGATCAGGCCGTTTATCGGGGGTTCTGAGGGCCAAGGTGCACGAAATGGGGCAGATTACACCCAAGATGCACGAAATGGGGCAGATATAGAGGTTGGGACGATTATATCTTGAAACTCGAGTGCGAGGACGAGGGAGCTAAGGAAGGCGATACGATTAAATTCCTCATAAACGGCGTGCCCGCTCTCCCCCTCGGGCCGGACAAGCCTATATGGAAGGCGGGAAAGACGTCTAATATAGACCTGATGGGCTCAAGATACTTCAGATTCATCCCACCTAGCCGTAAACCTTGACAGTATCCCCTCACCTATTCTGCTTTATGCTCCCCCAGATGGTGAGCAGCTCGCCTAAATTACCTATAGGATAAGGCTTTCTGGGAGATAACTTCAATCTCCACACCCCGCTGGACGTGCACACGTAGAGGTAATTCGGGTCTGAAGGGTTAATCGTCATCTCGAAGATCACCCCGACATCCGAGAATCCCCTTCCCAACTCACGCCAGCTCCCCCCACCGTCATCGCTCTTGAAGACCCCTATCCCCCTCAACCCCGCATATACAACCTGAGGATCTATCGGGTCGACCAGCAGGCAATTTACACTCGCCCCAGGTAAACCCCTGTTTCTCAGATCCCAGGTCCTTCCTCCGTTCACGCTCTTATAGACCCCTCTCTCACCACAAAAGTAGACCACGTTCGTATGAACGGGATTGATGGCCACGTACCAAACCCTATCGTTGATTATCCTCTTCCACCTCTTCCCCGAATCCGGGCTTTTAAAGCCATGTGTGGAGAACATAGCCGCGTATAAGAGCTCAGGGCGTTTAGGGTCTATGACTATTCGATATGGGTGTTCGCTCATCTTGACCAGAAAGTCTATCATCTCCCATTTCCTTCCACCGTTTTCGGTCATGTATTGTCCCGCGTAGACGATGTTTGGATTTTTGGGGTTGATGGCCACCGTAAAGGCTGTGTTATTCATACCGGTTTTCCCCCAGTTCTCTCCGCCGTCCTCGCTCCTGTACACCCCTCCCTCCGTCGCCGCGTAGATAACCTTGGGATCATTTGGGTTTACGGCGATGGAATATATCCATGCCATGGAATGGATTCCCTTGTCCGTCCTTCTCCATCTCCTCCCATGATCCGTACCTTTGTACAATCCCTTGGTTATGGTTCCTGCGAAGACGGCGGGGCTTGAGGGATCTGGAGCTATACATTCAACCCTCATGCCATCCAACACCTTCTCCCATCTCGGTTCATCGGGATGGGACATGGCCAGCGATGTCAAGAGCATAAGCGATATGAATAACATCCTTCTCATCTCGCCGACACCTCCTTGTCATGACTTGAACATCTCATCTGCTATCTGCCATCGCGTATATGCTATCTGCCCTCGTGGTATAAGAGGACGAATTTATCTTTATGATTGGTGATGACGATCTGAAGGTGAAGTCCCACATTCAGCTGCTCTTCTTCTATCATCCGGCCTGATAAGCCTTATTATCCCCCTCTTTTCAGGGGTTATCTCCTCGATCAGCCTGCGGTATATCTCCCTCTCGTAGTCGGTGGTCGGATTGAACTTCGAAAGCAGTATCCTTATATCCTCCTCGTATAATATGTTTGTAAGGGAAGAGCTGTTTAATCTTCCCTTGATAGCCAAGGGAATCCCTGGCATACTATAAATACCCAGGGAGGAGAGCGCTTCACCTCCTTGTTGCACCCCTAGGGT
>JAGGXZ010000210.1 GCA_021162805.1 Candidatus Poribacteria bacterium | reverse complement strand
GCGAGCGATAGTGTTGACCGCTCGCAAGCTGATTCGGCTTATCGTCAGGCTGCTGACTGACAATCAGCCTTATCAGCCCAGGAGGTGTAAAGGGTAAAAGGTTCATAGCTAATCTTTTGGTCTATCCTGTCAAGGCCTCTCAGGATAGCTCAAGTTTAGTGTGTCCTGAAATTGTCAAAGAGCTGGCCTTTATTTTGCCCTTGACATTTTACCGCATCGCTTGCCAAGTTGTCCTGTCAGGGAGGTATTTTATCTTTTCCTCCTTGTCAGTCAAGAGTTTCTCAGGATTTTGATCTCCCTCTTTTGTCTGTTTCCCGCTCTATGGTTGCTTTCTTCATCCCTCTCTCAAACTGGGGGTGAACCAGCACGTGGAAGGCGGGGGGAAACGTGGTTATACCGAGCTTCGCCATCGAAAGGGCACAGGAGGTGTTATATCACCTCAACGAACTCCTCCTGCAGGACAGGATCCCTCACCTCATGGCGTTCGTGGATAGCCCTATGGCGATAAGCGTGACGGAGGTGTTCGAGCATCATCCTGAGCTCTTCGACGAGGAGATGATCGAGCTGATACGTCGCAGGGAATCCCCCTTCGATTTCCCAGGATTGAAGATGACGAGGAAGGTCGAGGAGTCGAAGGCGATAAACCACATAAGGGGAACGGTCATCATCATAGCCGGCTCAGGCATGTGCACGGGCGGCAGGATAAAGCATCATCTGGTCAGCAACATCTCCAGACCGGAAAGCACCATCCTCTTCGTCGGATACCAGGCGGTGGGGACACTCGGCAGACAGATCGTGGACGGCGCTAGGGAAGTGAGGATCTTGGGGCGGATACATCCTGTCAGGGCCAGAATCGTCCAGATAAACGGATTTTCCGGGCATGCCGATAGAGACGAGCTTTTCAAATGGCTTTCCGGGTTGAAGGGGATGCCCAGACATCTTTTCGTCACACACGGCGAACCTGAATCGGCCCATAGCTTCGCCCAATTTGTGAGGGAAAGGAAAGGATGGAAGGTCTCGGTGCCGAAGTTTGGAGATGAGGTGATCCTGGAGTGACCTTCGGGCTTATCGGCCCTTCACCTTCGAATAACAGTAACAATCCCTCGGTTCCTCATCGATATTCGGGTGGAGGATGAAGCGACGGAGTATACCCTCCCGTCGCATGCCGATCTTCTCCAAAACCCGAGCGGATGCGACGTTTTCCACATCACATACTGCCCATACCCTGTAGATATGAGGATGTTTAATCGCCCAGTTGACCACCTCACCGGCTGCCTCAGCGGCATAGCCCTGGCTCCAATATGGCCGCGCCAGCACGTATCCCAGGGATGCCCGATGCGCGTTGATAGTAAGCTCGACCATGCCGATGAGCTTCCCGTTATCCTTGAGCTCGATCACCCATGAAAAGGAATTTCCCCTCTCCCACTCCCTGATACAGCGCTCCAGAAACTCCCTCGTCACGTTGATATCCGAATGGGGACGCCACGTGAGATATCTTGTCACCTTCGGATCGCTCGCATAGCCCAGGAATATCTCCTCCGCGTCGCCCATCTTCGGGGGACGGAGTCGCAGACGCGAGGTTTCAAAGGTCTCCGGCGGCCTTACTTTTCTTTCCGAACCCTTTGAGCGGCGGGAGATACCTCTCCGGACGGCGATCGAACTTGTCGCTGCGAGGGCGAAGATCAATGGGATAGCCTGGTTAACCTCGAGGTTTATCAGGCTCAGAAGGCCGACGACGCTCAGGAACATCACAGAGGTTACCGCTATGAAGCCGAAAATCAATTTCGCTCTAATCCCATTAGCCATAATATCCCAACCTTTAGAGGGGAAAATACTCCCTTGCTTTCCTATTTTACCCCTCTCGGAGACCTCCGTCAAGCTTATCAGGGGATGGTTCATATCATAAATAAATTAGGGTGGCGCTTTTGAGCCTGACTCCTAATGAATTTCTCATATACCTAGCTTGGGCCTGATACTTGCAATTCAGAGTTCGATCTGATATACTCAAGAATGCTTGATTGATCTCCGATGAAGGTTGCACGTATGCTTTTCTTCGATCTTGTCTCCCCCGACGAGGCGATTGAAAGGATTGATAGGATAACTCGTCCGGTCGACATTGAGCCGGTGGGTTTGTATGAAATGACCGGGCGGATATCCGCCGAAGATGTGCTTTCCCCTATCGATCTGCCGCCTTTTGATCGAAGCACGATGGACGGATATGCGGTCATCGCCGAGGATACCTTCGGCGCCTCACCTGGGCTGCCCGCCTATCTGAAGCTGATCGGCGAGGTAAAAATGGGCGAGGAACCCAGGATTACGCTCTCAAAAGGTGAGGCGGTCAGGATCTCGACAGGGGGGATGCTACCGAAAGGAGCGGACGCCGTGGTCATGTTAGAGCATACCGATTTGATCAGTGGAAACATGGTGGAAGTCATCAGGCCGGTCTCGCCGTGGGAGAACGTCACCAGGCGCGGCGATGACGTCAAGAAGGGCGAGATATTGCTCCCAAAGGGTAAGAAGGTTCGGCCGCAGGATATCGCCGCACTTGCGGGAGCAGGGATAACCTCGATCTCCGTCTACCGCCGTCCAGTTGTGGCCATCATCCCCACCGGGGACGAGATCGTTCCTCCCGATGCGGATATTCGCCTCGGACAGATCAGGGATATGAACTCCTATTCGCTCGCCGCCTTATGTCGCTTGGAGGGAGCCGAGCCGGTTAACTTCCCGATCGTCCGTGATCTCTTCCATGAGCTAGAGGATGCGCTTCAAAAGGCGCTGTGTCGATCCGATATGGTTCTGATATCCGGCGGCAGTTCGGTAGGCGCGCGGGATGTGACGCTCGATGTGATAGATTCCCTGCCTGACTCTAAGGTTCACGTCCACGGCGTGTCCATTCGTCCCGGGAAACCCGTGATCATCGCCACGGCCGGTGATAAAATCATATTCGGCATCCCCGGCAATCCCGTCTCGGCCATCATATGTTTCGCTCTGTTCGTCAAACGGGCTATAGCCCGGCTTTCGGGGAGGCGGGAGCGCACGGCGGAGAAGCTCAGCCGAGCGGAGGCGATCCTGAAGTCCAACTGCCCAGCCGATCCGGGCCGTGAAAACTACATCCCAGTTCAACTTGAGGAGGGAGAGGGAGGGGAGATTCTAGCTCTGCCGCTGATCGGCTCGTCCGGCACGATCTCCATCCTCACCCGAGCCGATGGATTGATCCGAATCCCGATGGGCGTCGAAGGGCTGGAGCCCGGTGAGAAGGTGGAGGTGATCAGGATATGAGGAAGAGATATCTCGCCAGAAAACCGCTTGATGAGGCGCTGGAGATCCTCCTGAACCATCCCGCATGTTCTCATCTCTCTCCCCCCGAGTCGATTCCTACCTGGCAATCCCTCGGCAGGATTACGGCGGAGCCGGTATACGCCGTCATATCCTCTCCGCCATATCACTGTGCCGCGATGGACGGCATCTCGTTGAGGGCATCCGATACCTTCGGGGCTTCGGACGCGAACCCGGTCAGAGTTCCGCCCGAGGGATACCATCAGATCGACACCGGCGATCCGATCCCCGAAGGGGATGATGCCGTGGTGATGGCTGAGGAGATAAGGGAACTTGAAGGAGGATGGGTTGAGCTGAGATCGGCCGCAAGGCCGTGGCAACACGTCAGGATGGCTGGCGAAGATGTGGTAGCTACCGAGATGATCCTGCCCAGAGGACATAAGATCCGCCCTGTGGACGTCTCAGCGATGCTCTCCTGTGGCGTGCGATCCCTCACCGTGAGGGCCAAACCTCGCGTGGCGCTTATTCCCACGGGAGATGAGTTGGTCTCGGCAGAGGAGGAGCTGAGCACTGAGGAGCTCTACGGAAAGGTGATCGAGACGAACTCCTACATGCTTGCCGGCATGATAGAGGAGTGGGGCGGTGAACTGGTCAGATTTAAACCCGTCCCGGACGATCCCGACGCCATAAAGGAGGCGATTCTCAAAGCGGTGGGGGAGTTCGACCTTGTGGCAGTCAACGCCGGTTCATCTGCCGGCAGGGAGGATTACGTGCCAAAGGTTATATCCGATCTAGGCGAGCTTCTGGTGCACGGGGTGGATATCATGCCGGGAAAGCCGGTGGCGCTGGGAGTGGTGCAGGATAGACCTGTGATCGGGGTGCCGGGATATCCGGTCTCAGCCTATGTGGCCTTCGACCTGTTCGCCAAACCCCTTATCTCCAGAATGCTCGGCATAGCGCCGAGCGGGAGGCGGATCGTCCGTGCGCGAGCAGGCAGGAGGATAGCATCGAGGGCCGGCATGGAGGAGTTCATAAGGGTTAAGCTGGGGAAGGTAGGTTCCAAGCTTGTGCTCGTCCCGATCGCACGGGGGGCCGGTGTCATATCATCCCTCGTCAGGGCTGACGGGATCATCAGGATACCGTCTCAGCTCGAGGGGATCGAGCAGGGAGAGGAGATGGAGGTGGAGCTGTTGAGGGGGATGGAGGAGATAGAGAACACCATCTCCATTGTGGGCAGCCATGATATGACCCTCGATCTGATAGGCGATGAGATGAGGCGGCGGTGGCCCGAGGTCTCCGTCTCCTCGGCCCACGTGGGAAGTCTTGCAGGTCTGGTTGCCCTGCGCAGGGGTGAATGTCATGCCGCCGGGACACACCTCCTCGACGAGGAAACGGGAGAGTATAACGTCAGCTATATCCGAAGGCTCTTCCCCGATGGTGGAATCGCCCTGATCAACCTCGTCTACAGGCAACAGGGGCTCATCGTCCGCAGGGGAAACCCGAAGGGGATTAAGTCCTTTAAGGATCTGACCCGAAAGGACGTGAGGTTCGTCAACCGCCAGCCAGGGTCGGGAACAAGGGTGCTTCTGGATTACGAGCTAAGGAAAATCGGTATCTCCCCCGATGAGATCGACGGATATGAAAACGAGCTTTTCACCCATCTGGCGGTGGCGGCCGCCGTGAAGGACGGCGTGGCCGATGTGGGATTGGGCATATCGGCCGCCGCAAAGGCATTGGATCTGGATTTTATCCCCGTCGCTGAGGAGAGATACGATCTGGCCATACCGGAGCGTTACCTTGAGGACCGGCTTATATCCAGGATGATCGAGACCATACGGTCGGAGGAGTTTAAGCGTCGGGTTGAAGCTCTGGGGGGGTATGATACACGGAGCACAGGAGAAAGGATGTTCTGAAAATTGAAGCTCAGCTTGGTTTCAATTATAATCAGATGGTATCTTCGCGGCCTCTGCCGCAGGCTGAGAAAGGTCAGGAAAATACAGAACATATGGGGAGGTAAGATGAAGGTCAAAATAGGTGTGATCGGCGGCAGCGGTTTTTATGAGATGGAGGGGTTAACCGATATAGAGGAGATCGATCTCGATACCCCATTCGGCAAACCGAGCGATAGGATAGTCATCGGCACGCTGGAGGGGAAAAAGGTGGCCTTTCTGCCCCGCCACGGCAGGGGGCACAGGATACTTCCCTCTGAGCTGAACGTCAGAGCCAACATCTACGCCCTTAAAAGCCTGGGGGTCGAATGGCTCATATCCGTCAGCGCCGTCGGCAGCCTCAGGGAGGAGATCAAGCCCCGCGATTTCGTCGTTCCCGATCAGATATTTGACAACACCAAGGGCAGGAAAAGCACCTTCTTCGGGGAGGGGATGGCGGTCCACGTGGCCATGGCCGACCCCTTCTGCCCCGTCCTGCGCGGGATACTGGTTCAAAGCGCAAAAGAGCATGGCGTCACGGTGCACGACGGGGGAACTTACATCTGCATAGAGGGGCCGCAGTTTTCCACGAGAGCTGAATCTGAGGTTTACAGAAAGCTGGGTTTCGACGTCATAGGTATGACCGCCATACCGGAGGCGAAGCTCGCCAGAGAGGCCGAGATGTGCTATGCCACATTGGCCTGCGTGACCGATTACGATTGCTGGCACCCTGAACATGAGGAGGTCACGGCGGAGATGATACTCTCGAACCTGCTCGCCAACGTGGAACACGCCAAGACGGTCGTCAAAAGAGCCGTAGCGCTTATACCCGAGGAGAGAACCGGTTGTGACTGTTCCAGAGCGCTGGAAAAGGCGATAGCAACTCGACCGGACGCCATCCCATACGAAACCAAACGTAAGCTCTCTCTGCTTATCGGGAATTATATAAAACGCTCAAATTTCCTTTGAGTGTAGCAGTTATCCATGGGGAAGAACGAGGAGAGAGGAACTAGGAACGAGGAGATAAAAATCCTCGTTCCTCGCTCCTAGTTCCTCGTTCCTTTTCGCCTTGAGAAATAAGCGCTTCTGACCTCTCAGATCTCTGCTACACTTAACGATAATATGAGCGATATAAAATGAGAAATCCCATACCCATCATATCCATAATCGGCCGAAGTGGTTCGGGTAAGACAACCCTTATGGAAAGG
>JAGGXZ010000209.1 GCA_021162805.1 Candidatus Poribacteria bacterium | reverse complement strand
ATCCGGCCGCTTTCGCTGCCGTTGAGAGGAAGCTCGCCGAAGCTGGCAAGCCAGGGTGGCTCGTGGGAGCGATTGACTCCATCATTCACGGCTGTCCCGTTTACATGTGCAGACCGTTCGATGGCGCCCCACGCATCAGTGAGTTTTACGATTACATCCGCAGAGGAGGTGTGACGGGGAGGGTCATCTCCGCCACACCACACACGATCGCCAGGTATGCCAGGCTCCTGGACGACCTGGAGAGGGGAAAATAGCCTGCATCTCGCCGCCGCCATCCCGAATTGCCCGATCTTCGAGTTCCGCCAGGACGAATGCGCCCTCTTCAACGACCTCATAAGCGAACCTTTAACTATAGATGAGGAGGGATACGTCTCGGTCCCCCAAGGGCCCGGTTTGGGGGTTGAGTTCGACCTCGACGAAGCCGCTCGCAAGTTCCCTTTCGAGGGATAACCGTGCTGGGGGAGGATAGGTGGGGGTGAAATCAATTCACCTGCAGATTTTTCACGCACCCGTTAAAAGGTTAAAAATTCCCGCTTGACGAGGGAGGGGGTGATATGCTATACTCCCGAAAAACACAAGCGAATTTCTAAGGACAGCTTGTAGGTGGAGGGAACCGGGTGAAAATCCCGGGCAGCCCCCGCTGCCGTGACCGGGTGAAACTCCTCCCACGAGGTTCCCTCCGGGGAGCCTCAGCCACTGGGGTGATAGGGTGATGAGCTCGCACCCTGGGAAGGCGGGAGGAGCAGGGATGGCCGGAGGATCATCCCTATCCCGGAAGCCGGAAGACCTCGCCTGCAAGTGATATCTATCTTACCCCCGGGGTGAGGGGTGGAAAGGTTTTTTGTATCTTCCCTCCTCACCCTCCCGGAAATCCTATGTAGGGAGGGTTAGAAATGGATAAGTTCCCGTCAATTCACTCGCCGTACTTCATCCCCCTTTGTCAGTCGCCGACAGGCTCGGTCTACCCAGGCATAACGGATTACGCTGGGCAGGGATCATTCCTGAGATAGCGCTGTGATCCCTAAGGAGGCAGTGCAAGATGAAAGTTTTCTGCTCGTGGAGCGGCGGCAAGGACTGTTGCCTGGCATGTTATGAAGCTATCTCAGAGGGGTTCGAGGTCGCCCGCTTGCTCAACATGATCTCACAGGACGACGAGCGATCACGATCACACGGGCTCAGGTCTGAACTGATCAGAGCACAATCTGAAGCGGTCGGGATCCCAGTCCTCCAAAGGGGAGCGTCGTGGGAGAGCTACGAGACCGAGTTTAAAAAGGCGATCTCACAGCTCAAAAGTGAGGAGATCGAAGGAGGAGTGTTCGGAGATATAGATCTGGACGCACACAGGGAATGGATCGAACGGGTATGTGCAGAGATGTCGATCAAACCTATCCTCCCTCTCTGGAGAGGCGATAGGGAGAAGCTTCTGAGGAGGTTCATAGAGCTCGGGTTTGAAGCGATAGTTGTGGCGGTGAAAGAGAAGATCCTGGACCCCCGGTGGCTCGGTAGAAAGGTGGATGAGAAGTTCCTGGACGACGCTAAGAGAGTAGGTATAGATCTGTGCGGGGAGGAAGGGGAGTACCACACGTTCGTCATCGATGGACCCATCTTCCTGAAGAGGATTAAAGTGATCGAGACCGAAAAGGTCAAGCGAGGGGAAAGGATTTTCCTGGATATTCTGAGCTACAGATTGGAGGTGAAAGGATGAGATGGGGTCTGCTCGGCGTGATGTTTTCTCTCCCCCTGCTCTTGATCGGGCTGAGCTCATATGGGGAGTCGGTTTCGATGGAGGAGATAGTGGTGACGGCGACCAGAGATGAGAGGACCATCTCGGATTCTCCCATCCTCACCCAGGTCGTCCCCGAAAGCCAGCTCAGGGAAAATCCATACTATCACGTCGGGGAGGTTCTAGACGACGTGCCCGGACTTTACGTCAGCGGAGATGTCCGCGGTAGAATCGGGGGATACGGCAAGTGTAGCCTGAGCATACAGGGCATGGACCGTCGGAGGGTTTTGATCCTGATCGATGGGCGACCGATTCTGGGAAGCTGGGCGGGGATAATGGATCTGGGGACCCTAAGCCTGGGAGAGGTGAAGCGGATCGAGGTGGTCAAGGGTCCACTGTCTTCACTCTACGGTTCAGGCGCCATCGGCGGGGTGGTCAACATCATCACCGGGGGATCAAGCAAACCCCCGGGTTACTCGACATCATTCCTCTGCAAGGTGGATCCGAATTGGAACAGCTCCATCGGCTGGTCACACCGTATCGGTTTCAAGCGCGGGGATACCTCTATGAGGTTAAACTTCGAGGTGCAGGCGAAAGATGGATATTACTTACGAAGCGGTGAGGATCAGGTTAACAGCCCCGTCATGATCGGCTACAGCATTGGAACGAATTTGCATCGCCCGCTCACTTCGTCTCTTTCGTTGAACTTCGATGGAGCGCTGAATTTAAGACGGGCCCAGAGGAAAGGGTTGAACCTTTCATACGCTGATAACTTCGAGCTTGACCGGTTCTCACTTTGTCCGGCCCTGAGATGCTCTACTGGGAACGTGAAGCTTACCCTCTCACTGTATACCGCTCGATGCGGGCTGGAGAACTATCAGACCTACATAGAATACGAGGATCGGGTGAAGAGGGTCGATGAGCTGAGGAACCGCTCCTTCGAAGCAGCGAAGAACATATTAGGGTTCGAAAAGGGGGAACAGCTCCCCGGTCTCAGAAGGCAGGACGAGAAGTTAACCCGTCTTGAACTTCAGGTGAACGGCAGGGATAAAACCCTGAGATGGGTGACGGGTGGGGACGCCGGCTCAAAGGTGTTCTATTCCGATAATATCTCGGGTGGAGAGCAGAGGAGAAAAGAGGTTTCGCTCTTCGCTCAAGCTGAAAGGACACTTTCACCCCCGCTCTCCCTTCTGGGAGGGATCAGATACGAATACAGCGATGCCTATGGGAGCGATCTATCCCCTAAGCTCGCCGTCATGGGTAGGATGAGGAACGTTTTTAAAGAACGGGATTCCCTCGTCCTGCGCGCTTCTTTATCCAAAGGGTACCGCGCGCCGGATTTCAAGGAGCTTTACTACGACCTGCCGTACTCCACGAAAAGCATGGCGATCATAGGCGGGGAGTTGCTCCGCAAATACGCCCCCTGGGAACCTAAGCTTAAACCCGAGATGTCGCTGGGGATCACCCTCGGACCGGAATACATCCGAGATGACCGTTTACGCATCTACACGAACTTCTTCTGGACGGAACTTTGGAACGCCCTGCAGTTCGTCCCGATCGATCCTAACTCGAGGACATACCGAAGATTGCTCGATCTGTTCCCAAGGGGTAAGTTCTCCGGGGGGAGGGTGGATCCAGATGTTCCGGAATACACGAGAACTGTAGCGAACATAGCCCGTGTGCGGGTGATCGGAGCCGAGTTTTACACCTCGATGAAGACCGGTGACTGGTCGGCGAGCTTGTCCTACACCTCACTTCACGCCGAGGATATCACAACTGGCGAGAGGCTGGAGGGTAAACCGACGGATCTGTTGAAGATCAAGCTGAGGAGAGTGGTGCGCCTGGGCAGCCCTCTGACTCTTCACATCGGGGTTTCATATAGATACAGCCATGGTGAGACGGTGGGGAGTGAGATTCTGCCCGATCTACACCGTCTCGACGCTCAACTCTCACTCAAAATCGGAAGCAGACATCTGTTGTCAGTGGGGGTTCAAAATTTAACCGATGAGAAGAACGTTCGTCATTTGAGACAACTCCCCGGACGCACCATCTACGTTTTAACCAACATCGACTTTTAAAGGAGGGAAACGATGAGAAGGGTGTTAACGATTTTAATCGCCATCGCCTTAGGGATCTCAATCGTGGGATGTGGGGAGGAAGAGGTATCCCCCCCTGAGGTTGAAAAGCCGATGACCCCGATCGAAATCACCATTACCGTGAAGGGGGATGTCACATCGAAAACCACCCCCGACGATTGGGTCTATTTCAGCTTCAGGACGGGCAGCGTGATCGATCCTTCGCGGAAGAACACCAAAGAGTGGGATATCCGGGTTTTAGGCACGAAGTTCTCCACGAACAGCGGGACGACGGCGGAGGAAACGGGCTCAGGAGGTTTAGGAGGAGCCATCATCGTTAACGAGTCCGATCTGACCAAAATCGCACAGGCTCCCGAAACCGGTTATACGGTCGATGTGATAGCTGAGATCGCCACAATGGCGAAGACCAAGCCCTCGGCCAGCATCAACCCCCTGCTGACCAAGGAGGACAAGAACGATCCGAACTATGACAGTAACCACTGGTATACCAGGGTGGACAGGAAGCTCACCCCGGATACGAGCAAATGTTACGTGATAAGATGTGGTGACGGGAAGAGCTACGCTCGGCTACAGTTCATCGGCTATAGCAAATCGGGGGATACCCGCACCTATACGCTCCTCTATAACTACACCGACCGTCCCGACAGGAAATTCGTCGAGTGAGGGCGGAGAAGATGAGAACGCCTGTGATAGTTCTATGTGCCTTTGGCACCTCCACGGAAGCGATGGCCACTTACGATCACATCGATGAGGTGATAAGGAGTAGGTATCCCGATAACGACATCCGTTGGGCTTTCACCTCTGAGGGGGTCATCAGGAAGTTAAGGGGGAGAGGTATCGCCTGTTACACCCTTCCGGAGGTCTATGAGATCCTACGGAGGGAGGGGAAAACCGAGGTGCTCGTCCAATCGCTTCACATCATGCCCGGTCAGGAGTTTCATGAGAAGATCGTGATGGTGCCCGCAAAGGGGTTGAACGTCAAATATGGGCTTCCGCTTCTCTCCGAGGACGACGATTTCGAGAGGCTTTTTAAAGCTCTTGAGCCGAGGTTTCCCCCTGAGGAAGAGGCTGTGACGATCCTCTGCGCTCACGGCAACAAGCGCCGTCCGGAGTTCAACGCGCCGTTTCTCAGGTTGGACAGCTATATTCGGGGTCGCCGGAAGAACACCTTCGTTGCCACAGTTGATGGCCCTCCTGGCACCGAGAGCGCTTTTTCCGATGCGAAAGCGGCCGGGGTTGGGAGGGTTCACTTCGTCCCGCTCATGCTGGTGGCGGGGAGACATATCATGGAGGACGTCATGGGTGAGGGGGAGAACAGCTGGAAAAATCAGCTCTCCCCGATGAAAGCTACCGTCGAGGAAGGGTTGGGTTATAACGACGATGTCATCGAGATCTACATCGAGCACATCGGCAAAGCGCTCGACCAGTTCTGAGGATGAGGGAGGTTTCGGTGAGCCTTAGCCCCAGCGAGATAGAGCTCAAAAGTTTCGAGATCATCAAGCGTAGGATAGGAGAACACAGCTTTTCGGAAGAGGAGCTCTCGATAGTCACAAGGGTGATCCATGCCACGGGTGATTTCGACTATGCCCGAAACATGAGGTTTCATCCCAAAGCTGTGGAGAGCGGTGTGAGTGCCATCGAGGAGAGATGTTTGATAGTGTCAGACACCGAGATGGGCAAAGCCGGGATGACCAAAGCCCGTTCGATGGGATGTGAGGTGAGATGTTTCGTGCACGACAGCGATGTGATAGCTGAGGCCAGAGATCTGGGCGTGACCCGCTCGGTCATCGCCATCCGTAAAGCCGCCCGATATCGCCCGGGCATAGTGGCCATCGGGAATTCACCGACCGCTTTGATCGAAGCGATAAAGCTGGTCGAAAAAGGTGTTATGTCTCCTAAGCTGATAATCGGTGTGCCCGTTGGGTTCGTCATGGCAGCGGAATCCAAGGAGATGCTGGTGAGATCTTCTCTTCCGATACCATACATCACCTCGCTTGGAAACAAAGGTGGAAGCACGGTAGCAGCGGCGATCGTAAACGGATTGGCTGTTTTGGCGGGAGATGATGAGAGAGGTTAAATTGAGAACCGGGTATACGACCGGTTCCTGTGCCGCCGCTGCCGCTAAAGCGGCAGCGATAGCCCTCATCACCGGCAGGGCCCCGGAGAGGGTGGAGATCGAACTGCCGATAGGGAAGAGAGCTGAATTCGAGATAGCGGGTTCGGATATCGGATCGAACCGCGCCACCTGCTCGGTGATCAAAGACGCCGGCGACGACCCGGACGTCACGAACGGGGCGTTGATATCATCGACCATCTCATACTCCGATAGCCTCGGGATCACCATAGATCGAGGTGAGGGCGTCGGGATAGTGACCAAGCCGGGGTTAGAGCTGGATGTGGGGATGCCGGCGATCAACCCGGTGCCGCGGCGGATGATCGAGAAAGCCGTCTCAGAGGTCGCCGGCGAACTCCTCTCGCAAACCGGGCTCTCCGTCATCATATCGGTCAAAGACGGCGAGGAGATGGCGAAGGAGACCCTCAACCCAAAACTGGGGATCCTCGAGGGGATATCAATCCTCGGCACAAGCGGGATCGTGAGACCATACTCCGCCCCAGCTTACAGAGCCGCCATAGCCGTTTCGATAAACGTGGCTGTGGCCTCCGGAAACAAGCACCTTGTGCTCACAACGGGAAGCCGGAGCGAGGAGTTCTCCAAAAAATACGTCCGTCTGCCCGATGAGTGCTATATTCAGGTGGGTGATTTCCCAGGGTTCGCTGTCAGATACTGCTCGAGAAAAGGTGTCGAGAGGATAACGTTCTGCGGTATGATCGGGAAGTTATCCAAGATAGCGGAGGGGTATTCCCGAACGAGCTCGGACACCGTTGATATAAACATTGCCTTCCTGATAGAGCTATCCCGTCTCTCCGGGGTGGACGATGAGACGTTGAAACTCCTGAGAAACGCTCAAACGGCGAGGCATTTCGCTGAGATGGCTCTTAAGGCAGGCGTCTCGACCGTTTTCGATCTGATCTGTAGGAGAGCTTGTGAGAACCTGAAAGCATGGGCAGATGGGGAGATCTCCATAGAGTGCATGATGGTCGATTTCCAGGGTAACCTCATCGGACGGGCTGAGATATGAAAATCTACGTCGTGGGAGTCGGTTATAAACCCCTGGATGAAAAGGCGAGGAAGGTCCTCGAAAACTCTCAGCTCATCCTCGCCCCCACCCGGGTTCTCGAAGTCTTCAAAAGGTATGATGAGTTCGAGAAGGTGAAGGCCCAAACTATAACGGTGAACGACCTGGGTGAGATGATAAATCTCGTGAGGTCCAATTCGGACTCCCAGATCGTCATCCTCTCATCCGGTGATCCGATGTTTTTCGGGATAGGTAGAAGGTTGGTCGAGGAGTTCGGGAAGGACAGGGTCGAGATAATTCCGGATCTCTCCTCTCTTCAAGTGGCGTTCTCGAGGATAAAGGAGAGCTGGGACGACGCCCTGTTTCTGAGCTTGCATGGAAGGCGAAAACGGGGAGGGCGCAGCCTTGAGGATATACCCGAACTGCTGGAAAGACATCATAAGATCGCCATACTCACCGATAGCGAAAACAATCCATCGGCGATAGCGAGGGTCATCCTCAACTCCCTCCCGGCGGATCAGATGGCATCGGTGATGCTTTACGTTTGTGAGAGGTTAGGTTATCCCGATGAGAAGATCACAGAAGGCACTCCGTCGGAGATAGCGGAGCTCGCCTTCTCCGATCCGAACATCGTGTTGATAATGCGGGAGAGGTCAAACGGCGAAGCGAGGGAGAAGCCTTCCTTCGGGTTAAGGGAGGACGAGATAGCCCATATCAGGGGGATGATAACGAAGGATGAGATCAGAGCGGTGGCGATCCATAAGCTGAGGTTGCCGAAGGAGGGGGTTTTATGGGATGTAGGGGCGGGTTCAGGTTCGGTGTCGATAGAAGCGGCAAGGATCTGCCCGAAGCTCAAGGTGTTCGCCGTCGAGAAGGACAGGGAACAGGTGGAGATCATCAGAAGGAATCTGGTCAAGTTCAGAACGTTCAACGTGGAGGTCGTGGAGGGCGAAGCCCCTGAGGTGCTGGAGGAGCTCCCCCGACCTGATAGGGTGTTCATAGGAGGGAACAGCGGGAAACTCGGGGAGATCCTCGAGGTTTCATCCCTGAGGATGGGTTACGGCATCATCGTTGTGAACGCCGTTACGCTCGAGACGCTTGAGGAGGCGATCTCGGAGCTCAGTCGCCGAGGGTTTGAAGTTGAGGTGTCGGGGATATCCGTCTCCAGATCCGAGGTCATCGGGGGCAGAAGATATCTGAAAGCTCTCAACCCGGTGTTCATCGTGAGGGGGATGAGGAATGGCTCCTAAGGTTTATTTCATCGGAGCTGGACCGGGGGACCCGGAGCTGATAACCCTTAAGGGCAGAAAACTGCTCGAGATGGCGGATGTCATCATATATGCCGGTAGCCTCGTCAACCCCAAGTTGCTCGAAGGTGTGAAGGCTGAGGTTTTCGATTCCTCCGGGATGACCCTCGGTGAAATAGTGGAGCTCATGAGGGATTCGGTTGAGAGGGGGAAGATGGTCGTCAGGTTACATTCGGGCGACCCTTCGATTTACAGCGCCGTGTCGGAACAGATAGAGCTGTTAAGCGAGCTCGGAA
Source organism: Candidatus Poribacteria bacterium (assembly GCA_021162805.1). Classification (NCBI taxonomy): domain Bacteria; phylum Candidatus Poribacteria; species Candidatus Poribacteria bacterium. The sequence continues at coordinate 20,399 of JAGGXZ010000209.1, read as the reverse complement.
TCGAATCGGAGATCGTCCCCGGGGTCTGTTCAGCTATGGCTGGAGCCGCTGCCCTCAAGCAGGAGCTCACGATCCCGGAGGTGAGTCAGACGCTCATATTCACCAGAATGGAGGGGAGAACACCTGTGCCCGAAAGCGAAAAGCTGAGCGAGTTGGCGAAACACAGGGCTACGATGGTGATATTTCTGAGCGTGGGGATGATAGAGAAGGTGAGGGATGAGCTGCTGAAGGGATATGATGAGGACACGCCGGTTGTGATCGTCTATAAGGTGTCATGGCCCGATCAGAAGATCGTCAGGGGGAGGTTAGGCGACATTGTTGAGCTTGTCAAATCCGAAGGAATAAAGAGAACAGCGCTGATATACGTCGGGGAGGCTTTGAAAGCCTCAGAGAAGCCTCTCAAGAAAAGATCGAAGTTATACGATGAGGACTTCAAACACAGCTACAGGCGGTAGGAGGACCGCGATACTTTACATAACGGACGGGGGACTCGCCCTCGCCAGGAAGCTCAAGGGGCTGCTCCGCGATGCGGAGGTCTTCAAATTCGACCGTGAATTGGTGATCTCCCGCTGGAGGGAGTTCAATAGTTTCGTCTTCATCATGGCGGTTGGGATCGTTGTCAGGACGATAGCCGATCTGATCGAGGATAAGAGGAGCGATCCGGCGGTCGTCGTCCTCGATGAGAAAGGGAGATTCGCAATCAGCCTTCTGGGAGGGCATATAGGGGGAGCTAATGAGCTGGCGCGAGAGATAGCACACTTTCTCGGAGGGGAGGCGGTCATAACGACCGCTTCGGATCTGAGAGGGGTTCCCTCGCTGGATCTATGGGCGATGAGGAACGGGTTTGTGATCGAAAACTGGGAAGCTCTGCCCTCGATCTCTACGAAGCTGATAAATACAGGAGCTGTAAAGGTATACTCCGAGGTTCAAGTGGATCTTCCCGAAAATTTCCTGAGGGTCGAAGATCCGGAGAGCGCCGATCTGCTGATCACCAACAAAGAGCGGGTGGTCGCCACGGGCGCTGGGGATCGAGTCTACCTCAGGCCGAGGAACCTGGTCGTCGGGATCGGATGTAACAGGGGCGTGGATGTCGAGGAGATAGAGGAAGCTGTGAGGAAAGCTCTGAAGGAGAACAACCTGGCTTTCTCATCGATCCGCGCCGTCGCCTCGATAAAGAGCAAGGCAGATGAACCCGGATTGGTCGGTTTCGCTCGAAGACATGGCTTTGAGCTCAAGCTTTTCACACCTGAAGAGCTGAACACGGTGGGATGGGTAAGGAGTTCCCGGATCGTTTTCAAAGCTACGGGGGCCAGGGCTGTAGCGGAACCCGCCGCTATCTTGGCATCCGGAGCACGCTCGCTCCTCGTTCCGAAAAGGAAAGCCGGAAATGTGACGGTCGCCGTGGCCGAAACCGATCCGGTGGTCAGAGAGCCCAAGATCTACATCGTGGGCATAGGCCCAGGTGGTATAGATCACATCACACCCCGGGCCTTCAGACCTATAAGGGAAGCCGATGTGGTGATAGGGTATAAGACGTATTTGGAGCTTATAAAAGAGCTGATAACCGACAAAGAGGTTTTGTCGTTCGACATGACCCAGGAGCTTGAGAGGTGTTGGAAAGCTTTGGAGATAGCGTCTAAAGGTAAAGCGGTAGCCTTGATAAGCGACGGTGATCCGGGGATCTACGGGATGGCTGGGGCTATGTTCGAGGTTTTGAAGGAGAACGGTGTAGCCGTCCATATCGAGGTGATCCCCGGGATACCGGCTTTTACCGCCTGTGCCGCCAAACTGGGAGCTCCTATAGCCCAGGATTTCGCCGTGATAAGCTTATCCGATAGATTGACCCCCTGGGAGACCATACAGAGGCGTCTCGAAGCGGCAGCTTCAGGGGATTTCGTCATCGTTTTGTATAACCCCAGAAGCGAAAGCAGATCCGAGCATATCCGGAAGGCGAGGGAGATCATCTTGAAGTATAGAAGTCCGAAAACCCCCGTGGGTATAGTGAGAGCGGTCACCAGGGAGGGCGAGAGTGTGATCGTGACCGACCTGGGAAATATGCTCGACTATGAGATAGATATGCGCACTACAGTGATAGTGGGCAACTCTCGAACCCTTGTTTTGAGCGATCGGATCTTAACACCGCGAGGATATAGGGATAAATACGGGGTGGAGATAAGGAAAGGAGGAAGAAGTTGAGCTCGGATGTCTCCTTCGAGCACGGCGGTGAATTGGAGAAACTCAGAAGGTTGGGCATATCGATCGATGGATTGATCGATTTCAGTGTGAACGTCAATCCTCTGGCCCCTCCCGAGGAGCTGGTTCGGATGTTGAAAGATCGGGTGTTTGAGGTCACACGCTACCCGGAGCCTGGATCGGGCACCCTCGTCTCCAAGTTGAGCGCGAAGTTAGACGTGCCCCCGAATGGTCTTGTTATCTCAAACGGGTCGAATCAACTCATATACGCCGTATGTAGGGCTTTGAAGCCCAGGAGGGTTCTCGTCGTTCAGCCCACCTTCTCCGAGTATGAGAGATCGGCGAGGCTGAACGGTGCGGAGGTGATCGAGCTCATCCTGAAGGTCGAGGATGGGTTTTCCGTTCCACTGGATGATCTGCTCAAAAGAGTGGGGTCCTCGGATCTGGTCTTCATATGTAACCCCAACAATCCGACGGGGACCGCTTTTGAGAGGGAGCTTTTGATCGAGCTTATGGGGAGATTTTCGGATACGACTTTCGTCATCGACGAGGTCTTCCTGGAGCTTTCGGATGTGGAACGCTCGTTCGTCAAAGACACGCTTAGGTTTGACAACCTGGTGGTCTTGAGATCATTCACCAAGCTGTTCTCGATCCCGGGTCTCAGACTCGGATACTCCGTTTCGAGCCAGAGGATCGCCGCCATTTTAACCGCCCAGATAGAGCGGTGGTCTGTGAACAGGCTCGCTCAGATCGCAGGTGAGGTGATACTGGAGATGGACGGGTTCGTCGAGATGAGCAGGAGTTTCATCTGCTCGGAGAGAGCTTTTCTCTTCTCCGAGATCTCAAAGATAGAGGGTTTTACACCCTTTCCCTCCCACGCCAACTTTCTGCTCGTTCGGTCCGATCATCTTCGTTCCGGTTCGCTTCAGATGAAGCTCTTGGAGAAGGGGATTTTCATAAGGAACTGCTCGAACTTCAAGGGGCTGGACGACCGTTTTTTCAGGGTAGCGGTTAGGAGGAGGGAGGAGAACCTTAGGTTGATCTCTGCGTTGAGGGAGGTGGCGGGGTGCGGGCCAGATGTTTGATGATCCAAGGCACGGGCTCACACGTGGGTAAGAGCCTCATAGTGACGGCGTTGTGCAGGATATTCCGGCAGGACGGGTTCAAAGTGGCACCGTTTAAAGCTCAGAATATGTCTCTGAACTCCTACGCTACGCTCGACGGTGGTGAGATAGGCAGAGCCCAGGCGGTGCAGGCTGAGGCTTGTGGGTTGGAGCCGGAGGTCGAAATGAACCCTATCCTGCTCAAACCGATGGGCGAGACAGGGTGTCAGGTGGTGGTGTTGGGCAGACCGTTGACGGACGCATCCGCAGTTGACTACCACAAGCTCAAAAGAACTCTTTGGGAGGTGGTGTGTGAATCGCTGGACAGGTTGAGGGAACGGTTCGAGCTGATCGTAATAGAGGGCGCCGGCAGCCCCGCAGAGGTGAACCTCAAAAAGAACGATATAGTCAACATGAAGGTGGCCGAATACGCCGGAGCACCGGTCATACTGGTAGGGGATATAGACAGGGGAGGGGTCTTCGCCTGGTTGATCGGAACGCTTCAGCTCCTGGAGGATCGTGAAAGGGAGATGGTTAAAGGATTTCTGATAAACAAATTCAGGGGCGACATCGGTCTGCTCAGGGACGGTCTCGATTTCCTCCAGCATTACACCGGTAAACCGGTGCTCGGCGTTATACCATATATCCGTGACCTGAAAGTGCAGGATGAGGATTCGGTATCACTGGATGAGAGAAGACCCGGATTGGGGAGAAAGGGCGAGGTGAAGGTGGTGGTAGTAAGGTTGCCCAGGATATCGAACTTCACCGATTTCGATCCGCTTGAGACGGAGGAGGACGTCTCATTGATCTACACCGTATCCCCGGATGAGCTTGAGGGGGCCGATTTGATCGTCCTGCCGGGAACCAAGAACACCGTAGCCGATCTTCTGTTCCTCAAGGAGAAAGGGTTAGCGGCGAAGATCATCGAGATGCGACGCAGAGGGGTGCCTGTGATCGGCATCTGCGGCGGGTTCCAGATGTTGGGGGGGAAGATCAAAGACCCCCTCGGCGTCGAATCCCCCTTCCAGGAGATCCAAGGATTAGCACTGCTGGAAGCCTCCACGACCTTTGAAAAGGAGAAAGCTACGTTTCAAGTGAAAGGGGTGGCCATCGAGGGTATACCGTATCTGAGGAAGGGGGAAACCGTTGAGGGATACGAGATACATATGGGGAGGACCGAGGGAAGTAAGTTCGTCTTCAAACTGGTGAGATCCAACGGCGAGGTGGTCTACGACGGGATGATATCCGAGGACGGGTTGGTTTTCGGGACGTATCTACACGGTATATTCGATAACACCCGGTTCAGGCGGGGTATCTTGAACTTCGTGAGGATCAGGAAGGGTTTGGAACCGATCGAGCCCGAGGAGATCGATCTGAAACTCGAAAGGCTGAGGGAGTACGATAAGTTAGCCGAAATCGTGCGTGAGAACGTCGATATCGATATGATATACAGGTTCATGGGGTTGGGATGAGCGAGCTGGCGTTGGTGATAGGGTACATACTGGATCTCACGATCGGCGATCCACGTTGGCTTCCTCACCCTGTCAGGATGATCGGGAAGGAGATCGAGATTTTGGAGAAGGTGTTGAGGAAGCTGCGTCCGGAGAGGCTGAGCGGGGCGATACTCGCTTTGACGGTCATATCGAGCGTCTTCCTCATATCATATCTGTTGATCCAGATCGCTGATCGCTTCAAACCGCTCAGATTAGGGGTGGAATCCTTTTTGATCTTCACACTTCTGTGCACGAGAAGTCTGGCGGACGAACCGATGAAGGTGGTGAGAGAGCTCGAGAGGGAGAGGATCGATGAGGCAAGGAGATATCTCTCCCATCTGGTCAGCAGGGATACCAGGGGTTTGAACGAGGCCGGGATTTTCAGGGCTTGTATCGAGACGGTTGCGGAGAACACGGTTGATGGTCTCATCTCCCCGCTTTTCTACCTGGCTTTGGGGGGAGTCCCAGCGATGATCGCATTTAAAGCGATTAGCACCCTCGACTCGATGGTCGGGTATCGTGATGAGAGGTACATCCGGTTCGGATGGGCTTCGGCAAGGTTGGATGATATAGCGAACTTCATCCCCGCCAGATTATCCGCTCTTCTGATACCGTTTTCCGCTTTCATCTTGAACCTCAACGGTTCGAACGCTTTCAGAGTGGCTTTGAGGGATGGTGGCAAGCATGAGAGTCCCAACAGCGGTCTGCCGGAGGCGGCTTTCGCCGGGGCTTTGGGGGTCAGGCTGGGCGGTCCGGCAGTTTACGGTGGGGTGAGGGTCGATAGACCGTTCATCGGGGACGAGCTCGAACCGCTCACGCCCGGAAAAGTGAGGGAGGCGGTCAAGCTGATGCGGCTTTGTTCGGCGATCACGGCGTTCACCGCCCTGGGGGTCCTGATCCTGAGAGGATAAAGCCGTCTTTGGGATCTCCTCAAATACACTCCGGGTGTATTTAGCTCCGCCTGTAGGAGCCAGCCGGAATCCTGACGATAATTCACTGCTGAGCTTTTCCCCACAGCTCCCTAGCGTTCAATTCCATCCCTGGCCCTAACCCCCTTTTGATAGTAGTGTTTTACCTCCCTCATCTCCGTCACCAAGTCCGCCGCCTCGATTAACTCCTGCGGGGCATATCTGCCGGTAAATATGAGCTCTACATCTTCAGGTTTTGACCTTACAAGCTCGAGCATATCTTCAAGAGATATGAGCTTGAAGTAATAGGCGGTGGTGATCTCGTCGAGGACAATGATATCGTATTCTCCGGAGAGCATGGCTTCCCTTGCCTTCCTGAGTCCCTCACGGGCTAATTGAACGTCGTCCTCCTTCGGTGGTCTGTGTGCGTGAACCCAGCCCGGCTGGCCATACTGCTCGATGGTGATATAAGGCTTCGTGAGCTTCACCGCCTCAAGCTCCCCATAGCGCTGACCCTTCATGAATTGCCCAATATAGGTTTTAAGCCCGTGACCAGCAGCCCTGAAAGCCAACCCCAGGGAAGCTGTGGTCTTCCCCTTGCCATTTCCGGTGTAGACCTGAATATAACCCTCGCCTAAGCGTTTCCTCCTCGCTGGGCTCTCCTCGATCCCCTCCTGCTTTGCGAGTGCCTCCGCCACCGCCTTCCTTACCGTAACACCGATGAGCTCTCCTATCTTGGCATGGCCCCCGGTGTAGGTAATGAGCGGTCCATCGCCGGGGACGATGATGAGGTTATCGGTTCCTGTGCCCGTGGCCTGAAGTCGGGGATTGTAGCTGCTCTTGATGTCGAGGTCTTCAAGGATTGAAGTCTTCGCCTCCGTGGCGGTGATGACCGCCCTGGCCATGGCCCCATCCGTGAGGGCGGCACTGGTCAGAAGAATGAGGTTTATGGTTCCCACGCTTTGGGAACCCGCCTTATCAACTCCGGCCCTCAGGGCATTGCTCTTCACCCCGGCAGTGGCCAGGCAGCAAACCCTGAGTTCCTCAAAGCTCTCCTCCCCCACCCCCAGATTATCCATATCCGCCCCGGTGAAGAGAAAGGCCGATTCCTCCGGCGGAAGTCCCAGCGCTTGCGGAAGCCAGCTTCGATGTTCCTCAAAATGCTCATGAAGGTAATCCCAAAGCTCGGGGGGATCGTAGTGATTCCCCACGAACCTCACCTCCTTGAAGCCCTCCATGGTAGAGAGCACCCGCCTCGGCCCGTCAAATGAGAGGAGCAGGGTTTTCACCTCAAACCCTTTAAGCTGGTGATAGATCACCTTCGCCTCTACTCCCTCAAGGCCGATCTCGATTTTCCTCTCCTTCATCTTTCCCCCTCCTTTCATAACTTCGAGGTGTGATCGTCTATTTATCAAACTTAAATGCCGAGGAATTCCTAACCGAGAAGTAGAGCTTCCGTTCATTTTGACCTCTTCACCAGAAGAAGGGAAAAATAACCCGGCCTCGCCTTCTTCATCTCCTCTATATCCCCTATCACCTTCTCCTCCTTCGTCGTCGCCTCCTCCACCAGGAAGCAGCTTCCTGAGAAACCTATCCTCTCCAGTAGGTTCAATATCCGCTCCAGGGAGCGGTGGACTTTGAAGAAGGCCACCGTGTCGAACTTCTTCAGGATCTCCTCCAGGTCATCCTTCTCGTAGATTGCCGGCAGGATGGCGAGCCTCTCCTCCTTCCTTGCAAGCGGAAGGGGGATGCTCGCGGCGGCCGCGCTCAGGGAGGTTATTCCCGAAATTACCTTTATCTTCACCTGAGGAAAGCGGCGCTGGAAGAAAGCAATTAGAGGCACAAAGGTGCTGTAAAGGAGAGGGTCACCTTCGACGGCGAAAGCGCAATCCTCGCCACGAGAGAGCCTCCCCCAGATGGCGCTTGCCGCCTCCTCCCACCTCCCCTCATCCTCCTCGAGCATAGGGAAGGAAAGCTCCACGATCTCCTTCTCCTCGCCCACTACCCCTTTTACGATTGAGAGGGCCCGGCTCTCCCGTCCTCCCTTCGGGACGAAGATAACGGGAACCTCGGAGAGGACCCGAGCTGCTTTCAAGCTCACAAGCTCGGGATCCCCCGGCCCGAGCCCCACCCCGTAAAGCCGCCCGATTCTCTTCATTCCACCTTCTCCTCGAGCAATCCTTCCGCCCTCAAGTAAATATTCCTGAGTTTTTCCAGCCTTTCCTCGCTCGCCTTCCAGTAGCCCCTTCTATTTGCCTCAAATAGCCTCTCTATCAGGTTGCTCAAAGCCCAGGGATTCGCATCCTCAAGCCTTCTCCTCACCCTCTCGTCTAAGATGTAGCGATCTGCAATCTCATCCCAGATCCAGCTATCAACCTCGCCCGTAGTGGCGGCAAGTCCTAAGATATTTTCAACCCTTTCGTGAATGTGTTGGGCGCCGTTATACCCATGCTGCAGCACCCCTTCGATCCACTTGGGATTAAGCAGCCTTGTCCTCACCCCCCTCTGGATCGCCCTCTTTATCTCCTCGGTCCTCATCACCTCTCCGGTAGTGTCGGTGATCAGCATCTCCGGCTTCCTTCCGCCGGCGATCTCAACAGCTTTAGCCAATCCGCCGAAGAACTCGAAGTAATGATCGAGATCTATTACCTCATAATCGTGGCTGTCACGAATCTGAGAGGCGAGTTCCACCTTGGAGAGCATGCTCTTGAACATCTTCTCCGATTTGAAACCCTGGACATCGGCGGTGTAGATATGCTGCATATCTGAGATGTAAGCCCGGCCTAAATCTTCCTCCGAATTCCAAGACTGAGACTTGATCAAGTCACGCAAAGAGGTGGCATACTCGGTAGGAGAAGGACCGAACACCCGGGCACGGGCTAATTTTTGGGCCAGCATCTTGTCATCAATCTCACCTTTTATCTCATCAAGTATCTCTTGGGAGTGCTTTTTGACCGGGTTTTCATCGGGAGACTCGTCCTGGGAGGAAACTAGATTGAAGGCCTCATCCAGCAGTTTGACGATGTTGGGGAAGGTATCCCTGAAGATGCCACAGATGTTTACCACCACATCCACCCTGGGTCTTCCCAGCTCCTCCAGCGGCACGAGCCGTAGACGCACATCCCAGGGATTTCTTCTTATCGGCTCCACCCCGATGTACCTCAATATTTGCCCTATCGTTTCCCCTCTTGTATTCATGGTCTCAAATCCCCAGAGGATTACCCCCACGCACTCCGGATATCTGCCGTGAATCCTGTAGTAATGCTCTAAGGTTGCGTCGGCGATCCTGGCCCCTCGAATGTAAGCAGCGCTACTTGGCACAAGCCGGGGGTCAAACTGATAGGTGTTTGAGCCGGTGGGGAGAACCTCAGGCGACCTTATAGGGTCGCCTCCGATGTTAGGGGGGATGTACTTGCCGCAGAGTCCTCGAAGGAGGCTTCCCATCTCATCGCTTCTCTTGAGGTTTCCGGCTATCTCAAGTCCGAACTTTAAGGTTTTCCTGAGCTCTCCGGTTTCTGAGACCTTCGAGCAATCCATCGCCGCCTTAATGCCTTCATTTAGGGCGATGGCAACGATCTCCCTTGCCTTCTCCTCGATCTCCTTCGCTATATGAGCATAGGATTTGCCCCCTCTCAGCTTAGCGGGATTGCTCATCATTTCGTCGTAGTCGATTCCCTGCGATTCGGCCAGCAGCCGGTGGAGCGACTTCACCTCTCCACGATCGTAACGAAGGACAAGGGTGATGAAATCGATGAGTGAATCCTCATCGTAGTTCTCTCCGAAGATATGAAGCCCCTTGGGGATGATGGATCTTCGGATATTGAAGAGCTCATCGTAGATTTCATCGACGGACTTCCCCTCAAGATGAGCCTCTTTAGCCTTCTCCAGAATCTGTTCATAAACCAGCCGTGCGCGATTCGGGTCTTGAAGTTTGGCTTCATTGTATTCGTGGATGAGCTCCTCAAGCTCTGCGAGGTTGTCATAAAGCCCTGAGACGGTGTAGGGCGGCGAGAGGTGATTTACTATGGTAGCGTAGCTTCTCCTCTTGGCTATGGTCGCCTCAGATGGGTTTGATACCATGTAAACATACAGGTGAGGGAGGTTGCCTATTAAAATGTCGGGAAAGCAATCCTTGGACATCCCAACCTCTTTCCCCTTGGTAAACTCCAGGGTGCCGTGAGTGCCGAAGTGAATTACCACATCCGCCTTAAACTCCTCCTCAAGCCACCTGTAGAAAGCAAGGTACTGGTGATGAGGGGGCAGGGTTTTGTCGTGGTAGGATTCAAGGGATTTCTTGATATCCTCGCTCCCTCCGCCATGTGACGGCTGAAGTCCGAGGAACACATTTCCCAATTGGATGCCGGGAATGATAAGCCTATCCCCGAAGGTCAAAACGCCCCCCGGAGGATCACCCCACCTCTCAACCACCTCATTCTTCGCCTCCGGTGAAAGCTCTTCAAACCACTTGAGGTAGGTATCGTTCCCTACCATAGGGGAGTTCTGAGCGGTATTCCTCAGGGCAAGCCACCTGCTTGAGTTAACGAGACCTCGACTTGTAAATACCTCCTCAAGCTTTGTCCCTTCAGGCAGTTCCTCGACCTTATACCCTTCCTCCTTCAACCTCACCAAAAGCTTTTTAATGCTCTCCATGGTATCCAGATAGGCAGCAGCTCCGATCCCGCTTTCATCCGGGGGATAGTTATAGAGGATTATGGCCACCCTCTTCTCCGAGTTCTCCTTCTCTCTAAGCCTAAGCCACACCCTTACCCGACCCGCTATCTTATCCAGCCTATCTGGAATTGGAGTCATCGCTCTTACCTGAGCGCCGATATTTCGATCGAAACCGCATTCCTCATATCCACAGGGCAAAATAGGTTCGATGCAACCGTCAAGCTCGGGCAGGGTAACGTGGGTGATGATCTGGATGGGGGAGAGCCCCGTCTCCGATTCCCTCCACCGTCTGACTTCTCCTATATACATCGGAGGGGCATTGAGGACGGGGACATCGAGCTTCCGCAAAGTCTCCAAGGTAGGCTGAGGGTTCCCTCCCATGGGACCTCCGTTCATCCGGAAGAGCAAAAAGCTTATCACCAGGTCCACAACAGGCTTGCCATCCCTGAAGAAGAAATCCCTCATCGCCTCGCTGTATCTGAAATCTTGAGAGTAAATCGGGATGAAGTTCACCTCACCCTCAAGCCTTTTCATAAGCTCCTTCGCCGCCACCGCCGAGTCATCCAGATTTGGGCCGCCAAACAGGAGCATTCCCACCGTCTGTTTTTTGGTTAACGGATATTTACGGAGATAATCATCCAAGCTGGCAAAGATCTCTTCGGCGAGCGGATGATAGATGCCGGGTTCGGGGAGCTTTCGGGGCGGCTTGGCTTTAACCTGCTGTCCTCCATATACCTCGGCGAGGTAAAGCAACAGATTCTTGGTGTTTTCCTTCCCGCCGTATAGCCAGTATTCCAACACAACGGCTCTATTCCTCACCTCCCTCAGCGATCTCGAGGGAAGCCTCCCCAGGATCTTGGTCAGCTTCAGCATTCGCTGCATTTTCCTGAGAGCCACCTCTCTCTCTCCCATCCGCCTGGCCATCCAACCCGTCATCTTATGAAACAGGGATGGCCGTTCCCGCTCAAGCCACACCGGCCCGCTCCCGAAAGAGGTGGCCATGCTGTAGCCGAGCACGACGTTCTTGGAGTTCGAGAGAACATCCTTGATGAGCTTTATAACAGGAGCATCGCCTCTCACATCGAGCCATACGATATCGGCATCCCTCAGACTGGAGGCCACATCCTCGGGCAGCGTATTTTCATCAACGAGCCTCCTCTGGATTTCATCCACATAGTAGAGGCTGAGGTCGATCGCATTTCCATGCTCCCTGACGATTTCGGCCATCGCCTCCGCCATAGGCCGTGCCCCGTTCATGGAGGTCACTACGGCGATTCTCGTCGGTCGTCCTCGATTTTTCATCTTGCTCTTCCCTCCCCCTTGCAAAAGTTGAACCTCTTCGATTTGCCTCCGGCCGGCTAAAGCGATGGCGGCCTTGGCCGCCGCGGCGGCACAGGCCCCGGTGGTGTAACCCATGCGAAGTCCTTGCCTCATAGGCTCGCCCTCCGAAGCGCCAGAAGACAGGCGGAGAAAGAGATCACCCCAAAGCCGAGGAGGATAAGAAAGGAAGGCCAGGGGAAATCCCTCCCCAACGCCTCCGCCCGAAGACATCGGCTTGAATGAGTAAGCGGCATGAGATGAAGGATCAGCTTAAGCCACCCAGGGAGATTTTTCAGGGAGAAAAAGGTCCCGCCCAGAAAGGTCATCGGCCTAAGGATAACGCTGCTCAGGGTGGCCATATCCTGATGGGATCTGGCCAGCAAGGCAGCCAGGACCCCCATGAAGGAGAAGGTAAAACAGGTAAGTATAAGGCTTAGGCCGAAAAGAGGGCTTACCCTCATCGGGGAGAGGGCCAGGCCGAGCAAAAGGAAAGCCAGGGAAACGACAAGCCCTCGCAACACCCCTATTAGAGATTTGCCGAGGATCACGGCAAAAGGGCTTACGGGGGCCATCATTATCTCATCGAAGCACTTATAATAAAGTCGGTCCACATTCAGTTTCATCCCGGCCCCGCTAAAACTCGTGTTCATAGCGGTGAGGGCGATGATCCCCGGGATTACGAACTCCAGATAGCTTGCTCCTCCGACATTAATCCCTCTTCCCAGACCAAAGCCAAAGGCCAGAAGATATAGCACCGGGCTCATCAAACTGGTGATGAGAAATCTCAGCCAGAGATGCCTTAAAATCCTGAGGTCAGCCCACCAGATCGAATAGCTATCCTTGAATACTTTTACCATCTTTACTCCTCCTTGACCTTTCTTCCGGTAAGCTCAATGAAAACATCCTCTAAACTGGTTTCCCTTATAATGATGTTCTTCATCCCTGAGGGAAGATTGCGCACAAAGGATTTAGCTGCTTCGCTATCGGGAAAATGATGATAGCAAACTTTGCCGTTGGAGAAGGTTTCTACGGTTACAGATCCCAAGCACCGACGTAAGTCGGAAGGCCTCCCGAGGGCGATGAGTTTTCCCAGGTGAATGATGCCCACCCGATGGCAGAGGGCCTCCGCTTCCTCGATGTAATGGGTGGTTAGAAATATAGTGGCACCACCGGCATTAAGCTTTCTGATGAGCTCCCAGAGCCTTCTTCTCGTCTGAGCATCCAATCCCACCGTGGGTTCATCAAGAAGGATAAGCTTAGGCTGATGAAGTAAAGCCCGGGCGATCATGAGCCGGCGCTTCATCCCCCCCGAGAGCTCCTCAACCCTGCGGCGGGCATGATCTTTGAGTTCCACATAATCCAGCATTTCCTTGATCCTCCTCCGACGTTCCGGAGGCTTAAGGCCGTGCAGACGGGCGTGGAGCTCCAAGACCTCCCAGACGGTAAGCTCCCTATCGAGGCTCAGATGCTGCTGCACCACCCCGATCCTCCTCTTGACCTCCAAAGGCTGACTTACCACGTCAAAGCCGTCTATCCAAGCGCGGCCTGAGGAGGGCTTGGTCAAGGTGGTGAGGATACGGATGGTGGTGGTCTTCCCCGCTCCGTTGGGCCCCAGGAAGCCGAATATCTCCCCGGGATGTACCTCTAAATTGAGATCATCAAGTGCTTTAACCTTGCCGTATATCTTGGTCAGGTTCTCAATCACGATCATTTGAGCCTCGGTGGAACAATTTCGACATGAACTCAATCCCCTCCACAAGCCTGGGGCCGGGGCGACAGAGAAGCTCACAGGGGATGGGATATATCCTCCCTTCCTTCGCCGCCCGGGTCTCCTTCCAACCTTCCCACTTTCCTATCTCATCTACTATCCTCTGACAGGGAGGGTTCTGCGACCGACATCCCGGACATCTTCGCCTCGGCTCCTCCCCTTCCCTCATCCCACAGCTGAGAATGACCTCAGGATCAAACTCTACGATCTCCTCCAATTTCACAGGGGTATAAGGCTCCTCAAACTCGAGGGGCATGGGCCAACCTCCGGCAAGCCTTATCGCATCCCACTGATAGGAGGAACGGGTCGGGGCGACGATGGGGTCCTCGATCATCAAACGGAATACCCGCGGGGGAGGGAGGGGTTTTACCCTCTCCTCGATCAACCTAAGCCTCTCCCTAAGCGAGCCGACAAGAGCCTTACCCCGTTCTTCTCCGGCGATATCCGCTATCTCCTCCATAATGCGGAGGATATCCTCCACGCTCCTCACACGGGGGAGGGCCAAAACCGGAAGACCTTCGCTTCCCGCCTCCTCGATGAATTTTCCGTGAATACGGCTTAAGGCCAGGATAAGATCGGGCTTGAGCCTTGAAATCTTCCCCAGATCGGGTTCCACAAAGGAGCCCACTTTCTCCCTCTCCCTCGCCTCCGGGGGAAAATCGCATTGCTCGGTTACCCCTACCACCCTCTCTCCCAAACCCAGGAAGAAGAGGGTCTCGGTGAGGGACGGTGCCAGGGAAACTATCCTCCGAACGGGTTTATTTACCTTCATGCTTCCTTAAGCCTCCCTTCTCGTTGGGGGTCAAGGGGATGATATGAGGTCTCCCCGGGTCATAGCTGATCATCACCTTAACCCCGTAGACCTGCCAGATATTCTCCGGATTCAGAACATCCTCCCCCTTTCCGGCGGCGTAAATCCTGCCCTCTTTGAGCATTATTATCTTGTCCGAGAACATCGAGGCCAGATTGAGGTCGTGTATGGCCATTATTGCGGCAAGCCCCTTTTCTCGGACTATATCGGTGATAAGCTGCAGGACCTCAAGCTGATGGCGAAGGTCTAAGCTGCTCGTCGGCTCATCCAGGAGCAATACCTCCGACTCTTGCGCTAAAGCTCTGGCTATAAGCACCTTTTGCCTTTCCCCTCCGGATAGCTCGCCGAACATCCTCAGGGCCAGGTTATCGAGCTCCAACAGCCGCAGGGTATTGAGCACAACCTCCTTATCTCTCCGCGAGAGCTTCCAGCGTATATGAGGCCTTCGGCCCAGGAGGACCGTTTCGAAGACCGTCAAGGGGAAGGAGCTGGGGGAGCTCTGGGGAACGTAACCCAGGAGACGGGCGAGCTCCTTTGAGCTTATTTTTCCGAGGTCATCTCCGTTAAGCAGGATGGCCCCTTTTTTCGGCTTTAAAATTCGGCTTATGCATTTAAGCAGGGTTGTCTTCCCCGAGCCGTTGGGACCGACCAGGCTGACCACCTCCCCCTCCCCTACCTCTAGGCACACATCTTTAAGGATGGGCACGCTACCGTAGCTAAATCGCACCCCTTTTACCTCTAGCCTCATCGGAAGTATTCCCTCCTTCCCCTCAAGATGAGGTAAAGGAAAAACGGCACCCCGATAAATGAGACCACTATGCCCACGGGGATAACCGTTGGTTGAAAGGCGGTCCTCCCCACCGTATCAGCCCCGAGCAACAAAAGCGCCCCGAGAACAGAAGAGGAGGGGAGGAGGAATCGGTGATCGGCGCCGATGAGCATCCGAGTTATATGCGGGGCCACCAGGCCGACGAAGCCTATTATCCCCGTAAAGCAGATGATGGTGGCGGCAGGCAAGGTGGAAAATATAAGAATTATAGTCCTCACCCGTTCCACATTTACCCCCAGGGACGCGGCCGTTTCATCTCCGGCGAGCATGGCGTTGAGATCCCAGGAATATTTCATCAAAGGCAGGAAACAAACCACCAGGACGGGTAAGAGCACCCTTATGTTCTCCCAGCTCGCCCCGGTGAGGCTTCCGAAAAGCCAGTGAACTACCGCATGAAGCTCCTCCTCGGTGGCGATATATTGGAGGACGGAGGTGCAGGCGGAGAAGAGATACATCAGGGCTATGCCGGCCAGGATAAGGGTCTCCGATCTCATGCCCCTTATCCTGGCGAGACCATAAACCAGGACGGCATTCAGGAGGGCGAAGATGAAAGCGTTGGTGATGACGATGTATTTCCCGGAGCCTATGAGTCCCGCCCCGAGGATGATGGCAACGGAGGCTCCGAAGGCCGCTGCGGAGGCTATCCCGATGGTATAAGGGCTGACCAGGGGATTACGCATTATCCCCTGCATGGCCGTTCCGGAGAAGGCCAGTCCCGCCCCGGCGAGCACTCCCAGCACGATGCGTGGAAGCCTTATATCCCACACGATAACCTCCACCTTGTCGCTTACCGTGACGTTGAGAGGGAGGAGCCGGGCCCCGATGGCACGGGCCACCTCCCCTATCCCCAGCCTTGCCGAGCCGAGGGAAGCGGCCACCAGGACCAAGGCCACAAGCCCTCCCAAGGCGGTCAGGATGAAGAACACCTTTTTAGCTATAAGCCGGGAATATAACTCCTCAGTTTGGATTATCTCTCTTGTGGTCATCAGAATAGCTTCCTCGGTTTTCTAAGGCGAAGGATACACGAAGACTCCCCTTAATCGTTCAAAGTCGAGTCCGAGGTATTTCTCCACCATCTGCTTAAGATAGGCTTTGGGGTCAAGATCCTTGAAAAGCTCGGGATAAAGGATCTTGGCCGCATAGCAAACCCCCACGTTTTCAAACACCCCTCCGAGGATGTCCCTTGAGAGTATGTAAACCCGACCTTCCCTCACAGCCTTGATGTGATCAAATCCGGGCCTTCCCATTATCTCCTTCCTCATCTCCTCAAAAGGACGGGTGTCGGTCTTCCCGAATCCTCCCTGATATCTGACCCCCATGGGGTATTTCAGGATCACATCGGGGTTTTGCTCCACCACCCATTCAGGCTCGACCTCCGGGCTTCTTCCTTTAAGCCCGGCGGAGATGTTTATCCCCCCGGCAAGGGTGACGATTTCATCCAGAGTATGCCCCTTGGAAGCTGTTACAAAAGGTCGCTGGGTCCCTTCCAGATACACCCTGACCTTCTGCTCCTCGCTCAGCCCCTCCACTTTCTTCCTCACCTCCTCAAGCCTTCCAAACCAGAAATCGGCGAATTCCCTCGCCTCCTCCTCTCGATCGAAGATCCGCCCCAGAAGCTCCAGGGTCTTCCTGAAGCTCTTGATCTTGAAGTCCAAAGCTACTATCTTTATCCCCGCAGGCTTGAGCTTCTCCTCGATCTCGGTGCGCTTTAGCGTCTCCGGCACGGCGAGGACGAGCTCGGGCTCCAGGTCAATAATCTTCTCATAGTCTAATTTGATAAAATGCTGGCCGACGATCTCCTTCTCCTCAAGCTCAGGGAGAAGCTTCCCGTATTGCTTGACCGTAAACGCATCCGTGCCGATTATTCGTTCAAGGCCTATGTTCAGACATCTCATAGCGATGGGTATCTGGCTGTAAACGGTGATTATCCTCCGGGGATTTTGGCGGAGCTCAACCGTTCTGTCTGCAAGATCCGTGACGATGATCAGCTCTGCTTCGGAGGTTGGGGTTGGCCTCGGACTTGGTGTCTTCTCAGCGCAACACTGTCCGGGAAGAAGTAAAGCGATGATGTTCGCAAACACCAATAAGAGCATAAGCCCTTGATACCTCATGTTATCCCCTCCTTCTTGTTCATAATTGTGGCTTCCATAACTGCCACGACCACCGCCTCCGTTCCGGTAGCCTGGGGTTGTCTTTCACCAAAGCCTTCCCCTCCGACAAAGGCATTCCACCGCCCAGAGCCTCCTTAAAAGCGAGGATAAACCTTCGCAGTGGATAAGCTTCGAGGCAAGGAAGCCCCACAGCTTTCTAGCCTCCTCTTCTCCTCGCAGGCTATAGGTTATCTTTCCCATTTTAAGGGCCTCCCCCACTAATTCGACATTCCGATAATTCGCCTCTCCCACCGGAAACCCGGCATCTATAACCTGACGAGCCTTCTTCATCGCTTCTAAGGCTTTAAGGTAGGTTTCAGGAGAGATCTCTGCCCTATAGGGTTTCTCGGCGACGATGGTGGCTTTGAGCGCTTGAGCCACGTGAAAGTCTATATCGTTCTCCGGAAGGGCGCCGGTCGAAATGCCAAAGCCATGCTTAGCTAAGGTCCGGTAAAGCCGAGCCCCACTTCCCGAACCGGCCACAACGTAAACCGAACCTCTTTTTTCCCCGCCGATCTCTATCCCTCCCAGAAGGCTATCGAAGCATGCCTTCTTGAAGTCGTAAAGCTCGGCCACTGTCTCCTCATCGAGGACCTCCTCAGGCGGTCCCCAGGCGAGGACCTTTCCCCTCTTGATCAGGATGACTATATCGCACACCCTCATCGCCAGGTCTATCTCGTGCAGGGAGGCCACTATGGTTATCCCGTTCTCCCTCACAAGGCGCCTCAGGATGAGCATCACCTCCAGCTTGTAGCGAGGGTCGAGATGGGAGGTCGGCTCATCCAGAACCAGAAGCTCGGGTTCCTGAGCCAGCGCCCGGGCCAGGAGAACTTTTTGCTTCTCCCCATCGCTTAACTCCAGGAAGTATCGGCCTGCCAGGTCAGCCGCTCCCACCATCTCCAGCGCCTCCCAGGTCTTCCGGGCATGCTCCCCTTCGATCTTTCCCAGGAGTCCTGTATAGGGATATCTTCCCATAGCGGCCACATCGAAGGCGGTAAGCAGTCCCGGGGAGGGTCGCTCGGTGAGGACGGCCGACACCCTGCGGGAAAGCTCCTTCCGGCTTATTCGTTCAAGCTCCCGGCCGTCCAGAAACACGGCTCCTCTCAGAGGGGCGAGCAGGCGGATCAGGGTCTTGAGGATGGTGGATTTGCCGCAGCCGTTGGGTCCGAGAAGGCCGATGAACTGCCCCTTTGAGAGCTTTAAATTGATATTCCTTACAACCGCCTTTCTCCCATAACCTACCTCAAGTTCCTCGGCCCTGATCATCATACCGCTGCCCTCCTCCTCAAAAGCAGGAATATCACGATCGGCGCTCCGAAGAGGGAGGTCGTGGCCGAAATGGGAAGCTCAACCGGGGAGAAGGCTGTTCGAGCCAGAAGATCGCAAAGGCTGGTCACCGCCGCTCCCAGGAGGATCGTTCCCGGAAGGAGCACCCGGCTGTCGGATGTTCCCAGGGAAAGCCTTGCCATATGAGGCACGGCTAGGCCGATGAAGGCCACCGGACCGGCGAAGGCCGTCACCAGGGCGGCCAGGGCGCTGGAAAGAAAGATGATAAGATAGCGGAAGGGCTTGATCCTCACCCCCATGCTTCGGGCATAATCCTCGCCCAGCAGGAGGGCATTGAGCGGCTTTGAGAGGAAAAAGGAGAAAAGCAAAAGTATGGGAATGGCGATGGCCAATATCTCCACCTCCTGCCACCGAAAGCCTGAAAAGCTTCCCAGGGTCCAGAGGACGAATCTATGAACCCGCTCTTTCTCGGCGAAGGCGATGAGAAAATGGCTCAGGGCGGAGGCGACATAACCCACCATGAGGCCTATAACCAGAAGCGAGACTATGTCCCTCACCTTCACAGCCGCTGCCATCACCGCCATCATCGCTCCCAGAGCGCCGAGCAGAGCCGCAAGGCTGAGAAAAATAGGATGAAGCGAGGTCATCCCCAGGCTAAAGCCTCCCAGCATAACCAGGGCCACCATAACGGTGGCCCCGGAGGAGATGCCCAGCACATAGGGCCCGACGATGGGGTTGCGGAAGAATATCTGAAGCAGCATCCCCCCGGCAGCAAGCGCGGAGCCGGAGAGAGAAGCAGCCAGCGCCCTCGGAAGCCTTATCTTCCAGATCACCGAGCCGAAGACCTCACTTCCCGCCTTCTTTCCAAGGAGGATGCCGCAGACGTCGAGGAAGGGAATGTGAACGGAGCCCAGGCTTATGTTCAGCACAAGGAGCAAAAGCACCGCTCCTAGGAAAGAGCTGAGCACGAACAAATACCTCGCCCACCTCTTTTGAAGGAAGTTATCCTCAGTTATTGCCTCAGGGGCTTTGACCATCTAAGTCAACCTCAAATTTAGAATTGAATCTACAGCGTCCCCAAAAAGTCGGACACCTTTTCGGGAGATATTTAGGGCTTCTCCTCTACGGGCAGTCTCATGAAATATCCCAGCTCATGCTCCGGATAAAGTTCCGGATGGAAGACGGCCGCTAAATCCTCGATTATCCCATCGGTTTTATCCAACGATTGATAATACCAGGGCCGAAAGCACCACACTTTCCCCTCCTTCACCACCTTGAGCTCGGCCAATATCGGACCTTCTTTCAGGATATCTTCTACGGAGCTAACATAAGGGGGCCAGGAGGGGTAAATGAAGACATCGGCGTTCTTCCCCCGAGCGTAAAATTCCTCCAGAGTGACATTGGCGCTGCCGGTTCCCTCAAGGTCTGAGAAGAGGTAATTTCCTCCGGCAAGGGAGATCATCTTGGCTACATATGAATCCCCGGCCGGGACATAGCACTTCCCCTTCCAGATGCTCCCCCAAAGCACGTTGGGGCGCTTTTCCCCGGAGACCTCAGATGCTATTTCCTTAACCCTTCGCTCCACCCTCTCGAAGAACTCTTGAGACTCAGCATCCTTGTCGTAGAAAACGGCTAGGAATTTCATCCACTCCAGGCGACCCAGGGGGTCGTTCTCCAGCCACTCGTTGTCCACTGCCACCGGGATCCCCATTTCCTTGAGTTTTTCAAATGACTTTGCGGCCGTCGGGTAGCCGGTATACATGAACACTACGTCGGGCTTCAGGGCCAGGATCCTCTCAAAGTCCGGTCCTCCCATTCCACTGCCCACAAGCTCGATCCTTCCCTTCTCTATGCCTTTCCTTATCT
>JAGGXZ010000208.1 GCA_021162805.1 Candidatus Poribacteria bacterium | reverse complement strand
TGGCACTGGAAGCTCGCGTGGAACCCGTTTGAGTTTGACTCGGTTGACGAGTTCCTGTGCTATTATGTCGCGCGGAGGTATGGCGAGCGTTCACAGGAGCTTATGCTTGAAAGCACGCGAGCGATGGTTCAAGCGTTTGAACATTACGAGTTCCGCACCGACCCATATATCAGCAGCTTCTGTCCCGTGTATCGACACATCGCTTTTCTGTGCTTCCCGTGCGTTCAAGCGCATTGGGACAGATACACCCAATGGCGTGATTGCAAGTCGCTTGAGCGCGCCGTCCAACTCGCGCTGAAGGCGGCGCAGTATGAGCGCGATAACCCACTGTATCGCAACTACCTTGTGGGCGTTTTCCACGCCTACGCATCGGAGCTCTTCAAGTTCCCGCTCATCCGCATGCACAGCGCATATTTCGCCGCTACACGGGAGTTCGCGAAAGGGCGATATGATAGCGAACGGGCTCGGAGAACGGTTCAACGATTCGAACGGGCGGCGATGGAATGTGATTTCATCCTCGCTCAGATTGAACGGGTTTGGGCGACACGCCCGGATTATCGTCTACGTGACATGCTCACGATGGTGGGGGAACGGATCGGGATGACGCCGCAACTTGAGCGCGAGATACGCGGCAGGTGCGCCGCGTTCCTGAACGGCGTTTACGAACTCATGGCGCTTCTTTACAGACCGGGATGGCAAATCATCGTTGACGATCTGCGGCAAAGGCTCCGGAGGCACGAGCCGGAACTCGTTCGATGCGAGTGGACATCCTTTGAGGCGAACGCTATCAATTGGCGGGATTTGAAGCGCCGCTGGAACGAACCGCCTATCACCGCCTGGAACGATGAACTGTTGCCGAGATTTGAGAAGCTCGTCGCCGGTTACTTCACCGCCGACCTCAACGGTATCGTGAGGGAGTATAACGACTCCGATGAGGTTTCAGCTATTGCTGAAGCTATGAACGCGTTAAGAGCTCACGGAATCACCGCCGATGCATACTCCGATATGCAAACCTCAGGGATGATAGAGAACAATTATCCGCTTAAGTGAGGTGAGATAATATGACGGAGAAAACGCCGATGAGCTCATCTGAAGTTACAGGGAGGAGAGCTATGAAGCTAAAGGGGCTAACGGGAAATTCCCTGGAGGCCACGGGCGAGCCCGATCTTGAAAGGATTCTCCCCATGCTTCCCCCGCTCGTGGGATACACCTTCGTGGGCGATCCCGATTCAAAACTCAAAGCCATCGTCGATCCCGATGGGAAGATCGGGCCTCCGCTTGAGCCCTCCTTTGACCCCACAAAGTATCTTGATCTTCCAGAGCCACCCACCGAGGTCAAGCACGATCTCGTGGACGATCTCCCCATTCCGAGGCTTTCGTTCCTCGACCGGGAGGGAGAATTGATCTTCGAGGAAATCGCCCTAGTTGAAGGTGAGGATCTATTCGTCATGCTTAGATCTGTCGAGAAAGGACCTGTTGCTCTCAAACTTCTGCCCTCTTTCTCCCATATTTCGCCTGACGAGTTCGAGGCGGCCTTGGGGAGCGTTCGGGATAGATGGGAAAACCTTTTCGATGAGGCCATGCGGCTGGAGATTCCCGACCCTCTCCTCAAGAGGGCATGCAAGGTCGCCATCGCGAGGGCGCTTTCGGCCTGCATCGGACCGCATCCCAAATATGGCGTGAGGCGCTACGCTGAGGGACGACACGACACCTTTCCACCTGCAACGTTGAGCCTCGTCCTCTGTCTACTTGAGTGGGGTCTCTTCGATGAGGCGAAAAGGAGGCTCACCTACTACCTCGATAGGTTCGTCAATTCCGACGGTTCCTTCGATTACTATGGACCGGCGATCTCAGAATACGGCCAGATACTTTCGCTCGCCGCAAGGGTTTATAGATTAACGAGGGACAGGAGATGGCTGCGTGATGTTCTCCCTGAACTTGAAAGGATCGCCGCTTTCCTCCTCCGCTGGCCGGAGAGGGATGAAAACGGCCTTCTCACCGGTCCCGCGGAGGCCGATACCTTCGAGACACACAGGATGTCCTTCTTCTCCGGGAACCTCTGGAGTGTGAAGGGGCTCCTTGATCTTGCCCGGATCTCGGCGGATTCCAATCCCGATCAAGCGAAGGAGATGGAGAGGTTTGCCCGTCAACTGCTTGAGAAGACTCTGCAAATCATACGCCGCTCGGTTGATGAAAGCGTGAACCCCCCATTCGTCCCTCCCGCCCCTGGCGTCAAGCCCTTTGAGAGGATGACACAGGACACCTTTGCCTCTTACACCAACTACCGCTACTGGCCGGAGATGCTCTCTTCAGGTCTTCTCCCGCCCGAAATCTGCGACTATATCCTCGACTACAGGGCCTTGCACGGGGGAGAGCTTCTGGGCATGACGAGATTCATGGGTTGGCTCGACGACTGGCCGCTTGCCCACCTCGCCTTCGGCCTTTTGCTCCGAGGTAGAAGGCGAAAATTCCTCACAGCCCTTTACGCTCACCTCGTTCATCATCAAGCCGTTGGAACGCTCACCGCCTATGAGCAGGTCTCCATCGAGGCGGACGCCCACAGAAAGCCCATGGCTGACTTCTGCCTGCCCTCGCAATTGGTCGTTCCCATCATGGTCAAATGGGCTATCGTCTTTGAGATGGTTCCCCGGAAGTGGCTTGAGGAGGGGTTTTCAGCTATCGGCGTTCCCACGGAATCGGGGATAGTTGATATCTCCGCTTCGAACGCCGATGGTCTGGCGTTCAGCTCAAGAGCTTGACTGCGCTCCTGCCTTCTTGTTACCGAATAAATTTCTTATGCATCCGAGAGCAGCTCCGGATCGGTGGTTCTCCTTGCAAATTCCCATGCTGTCGATGTATACTGATTGAGTAATCCCTCGAGAGGGCAATGGAGATGAATCGTCCACACGTGAGACAATCCAGAAAGGTTATAGTGGGGGATATCCCGATAGGCGGAGGTTCTCCCATCACCGTCCAATCCATGACCAACACCGATACACGGGATGTGAAAGCGACCGTGGATCAGATCCACAGGTTGGAGAGGGCGGGATGTGAGATCGTCCGCGTCGCCGTGCCGGATATGGAGGCTGCTCAAGCCCTGGGCCAAATCCGGCGATCTATCTCCATCCCCCTCGTGGCTGACATCCACTTCGATTACACCCTCGCCCTGAAAGCAATCGAGGTGGGAGTTGATAAGCTCCGGATAAATCCGGGAAACATAGGGGGTGAAAAGAAGGTCAAGGCGGTGGTCAAGGCCGCTAAGGAGAGGGGGATACCCATCAGAGTCGGCGTCAACTCCGGATCGCTTGAGAGGGATATCCTGAGGAGATACGGACATCCTACTCCCGAGGCCATGGTGGAAAGCGCCATGAGACACGTTCGACTTCTGGAGGAGTTGGATTTTCATGATATCGTCATCTCGCTCAAAGCCTCGGACGTCCGAACCACCGTTGAGGCATACAAATTGATCGCCGAGAGGTGCGATTATCCCCTTCATCTCGGTGTTACGGAAGCGGGAACCTTCCTTTCGGGAACGGTGAAATCAGCGATAGGCATCGGTGCTCTGCTGCTGGAGGGAATAGGGGATACGATTAGGGTTTCACTAACGGCCGATCCGACCGAGGAGGTCCGGGTGGGATATGAGATCCTCAGGTCGCTCGGTTTAAGATCGCGAGGCCCGAACTTCATATCCTGTCCGACCTGCGGGAGATGTGAGATAGATCTGATATCCATCGCCGAGGAGGTGCAACGCAGGTTAAGCCATGTTGACAAACCGTTAACGATCGCCATCATGGGCTGCGTGGTAAACGGTCCCGGGGAGGCGAGAGAGGCGGATATAGGTCTGGCGGGTGGAAGGGGAAAAGGGGTTATATTTAAAAAGGGCAGACCTGTGAAAACCGTTCCCGAGGATCAGCTGGTTGATGAGCTGGTCCATGAGGTTGAAAGGATGATCGACGAAGGAAAATAGATCATCTTATCACCACCATCTTCCTGAAGGATGCGGATCGAGGCTGAAGGAAACGATAGAGATAGATCCCGCTTGAAACCGCCTCACCGTAGTCGTTCCGACCGTCCCAATGGGCCGCATGTCCCTTAGACGTGTAGTCGCCTGGATCCCTGATTCCCAAATCGAGCTCCCTCACCAGATGCCCGCTCAGGTCGTATATCCCTATGACCACCCTTGCTCTGCGATGGAGTTTAAAGGGGATCCACGTGTCGGGATTAAACGGGTTGGGGAAATTCTGAAAGAGTTCGCCCGTTTTAACCTGAGCCAACATCACCGGCGGCAGGTTCTTCAGCTTACGAGCATCCCAAACGGCCATCCGGTCTTTATCATCTATCGTTATCAAGGTGTTTCCATCGCCGCTCAGAAGGAAATATTGACATGGCAGTTCGAAGATCTTTCTCTCCCTGGCCCAATTCCATATCTCCAGTTTATTGCCGTTCATTAAGAACAGCCTATCTCCTTCGGGGGTGAAAGCTATGGGAGCATATCCCTTGATCTCCTTTATCAGACTTAGATCCTTCAAACTCCAAATCCTGACAGGTGTATCAGGTTTGCCTGTATAGCTCCCGCGCTGAGCCGTGGCGATGATGCCAAGATAGGAGTTGACGATCAGCATGTCCATTCCCGGATGTGCCTTCTTTTTGAATAATATGCGTTTGTAATCTCCCTGTTTAACCCTCTCCCACACCTCGATGTTCCCTTCATAACCGCCCAGAACGAGCAGACGTCCGTCATCGGAAAGTTTCATGTCCTTGATCGAACTTTCCACCTCGAACCTTTTTCCGTCCGAAAGGCCCTTCGCCCTCATCACGTCGAGCGATATTATCATATGGAAGTCGTCCAGGATCAACTCCCTGTCGTCGGGGCTTATCGCCATACAATGAGGCCATTCCGGATAGGGTATTTTTCTTATGATCCTCCCCTGACCGACGTCGATCACGTTCAGATTCATCCAATCCGATACGACGGCCAATCTCCCATCTGGTGACAGGGTGCCTTCCGAGAAGAAAGGTCCCTCGGGGAAAAGATGATACTTCACCTCACCGGTTTGAGTGTCCCTCACAGAGAAGGTATATCCGAGTATGGAGACGATATATCGGCCGTCGGGGGTTAATTCTCCATATCCGGGGTTATACTCCTCCAGTCTGCCGATCAACCTTTTATCCTTCAAGCTCCATATCTCCGGGCACCCGCCAAGCGCTATGAAGATATCGCCCCTCGGGGAAAACCTCATCTTATCCACCATATGGGGGATCTCCATCTCATCCAGGATCCTCCCTGTAATCGGGTCTAAGAGCATAAGCTTTTCCCTTCTATCGGGGACAAGCAGTAGGTTCCCATCCGGCATGAACGACAGATCCTGTGATGATGTCATTAGCGTGAGCAGACGATCGCCGGTCTGAACATCCCACACGTTAAGCTGTTTATCGGCGAACGTCAGGGCCGCCATAAGCCTTCCATCTGGGCTGAAGGCCACATGATCCTGCCAATCATCCTCCCCCTTTTTATCGAGTTTAACGGCGATCCTTCCGGTTTCCAGATCCCACACTTCGACGGCCCTTCTTGATGAGGCGACGGCAAGGTATCTTCCGTCGGTGCTGAACACCATGTCGTTTGTCCTCGGAGACCCTGGACCCCATCTAGTCTCGCTGGTGGCGGTTTTTCTGATGATCGTTGGGATGGCCGGATCTCTCCGATCGGTCAGCTCCGCCATTTTCCCCCTGACCTTATCCCATATCCATATCCTGTCGTCACTTGAGATCGCCACCTTCTCCCCGTCGGGACTGATGGCGAACGTGCCTATATGAATTTTCGTTTCAAAGAGCTTCTCTAAACGATCGTCCTCCATCTTCCATATGCGGATTATGAGGCCGTTCCCGCTATACACTTTACCCGCTACTATTCCAGATGGTGAAACCTGCAATTCCCCCACCTCTATCCCCTTAACCGGCTTAGATGAAAACTTTAAGGTTTGAAGGTCTATCAGGTCTATACCGTCTGAAAGTGCCAGAATGATGTATCTGCCGTCGGGCGAGAAGGCGGCGTCGTATACATATCCCCTGGTTAGATAGCGGATCGGCTCAAAGGCGTAGGAGGGTGGAAGAAGCGTAAGCAACAGTAAAATGAAGAGAGATCTTTTCATGACTATCACCCGTCTCGCGGTGGAATTTCCACCGCTTAAAGGGAGCAAGAAGTATGCCACGTTTCAATTCTTTGGTATCGGGGCTCTCTCATCCGGCGGGTGCCCCAAATCGGGCATAAGATGCACGATTTGGGGCAGATTTAACGGGAGGTTCTAATACCTGGATTTTATCTCTCCCCAGGAGACGGCGATCTTGCCCTCGGGATTGAGGGCGAAGACCTTACCGATTCCCTCCATCACCTCCTTGATCTCATCCCCTGTTAATCCTCTATTGAAGATGGCGATCTCATCCAGGATACCCTTCCAATAGTCACCCGGATGAGCTGGGTCGTTCCACTTTGCCCCTATGAAGAGCGGACCAGTTGAAGGTGTCATCTCACCGCTGGCATCCTGATGGGCCACTTTTTCGCCGTCGATGTAAATCGCTATCTCCTTGCCGTCGTAGACGCCTGCGACGTGATGCCATTCACCTGTGGAGAAGATGGCGGTGGTTATCTCCTTAGGACTTACACCGGGACCTGCATCGAACTTGAAGGAGCCCCATTCCAGCAGCAGCCTATATTGATTGTCGCTGCCCGGGGTGGATTTCTGCACTATCCTCCTGTTGCCGTTGGAGTCAGCCAGATTAACCCATGCCGTTATCGTGATGGCTTTAGTGGGGTTCAAGCTATCGGAGTTGGGAACTTGAACGAGGTTCATGGATTCCCCTGGGAACTCCAACCCTTTTCCGATCTTCCCATCGACCCATTTCAGGTCGCCGATGATCTCCCCGTCGTTCCCGTTGCCGGAGGAATCCTGAACTTTCTTGCCCGTGCCTTCATCGAAATAGTATAGAGCGATGAAATCCCCGCTTTCCACCCTCGCGAGGGAGATCCCTGTGAGTGCGATCATCAACCCTATAACGGCGAACGGGATCAAAACCTTCAGTTTCATGACAACTCTCCTTTGAGGGATTTTATTTTTTAATCTCTCCCCAAGTAGCAGCCAGTTTGCCGCCGGAGTTTACGGGGGTTGTTGTCGGAGCTAGAATCGCCTTCAAGCCTTTTTCCATCACCTCTTTGATCTCGTCCTCCGTCAGCCCTCTGTTGAAGATGGCAACCTCATCGATCTTGCCCTTCCAGTAATCGCCCGGATGAGCCGGATCGTCCCATTTAGCGCCTATGAAGACGGGACCGGTTGAGGGCTTCATCTCACCGCTGGCGTTCTGATGGGCCACCTTCTTGCCGTCGATGTAAATCGCTATCTCCTTGCCGTCGTAGACGCCTGCGACATGATGCCATACCTTCGTGGAGAAGATAGGGGTGGTTATCTCTTTCGGGTTTACACCGGGACCCGCGTCGAATTTAAAGGACCCCCATTCCAATAGCAGCCTATACTGGTTATCGCTGCCCGGGGTGGATTTCTGGAGGAACCTCCTGTTGCCGTCCGTATCCTCAAGCCAGCCCCATGCAGTTATCGTGATACCTTTGGTGGGGTTCAAGCTATCAGAGTTGGGGATCTTAACGAGGTTCTTGGACTCCCCGGGGAACTGAAGGGCTTTTCCGAATTTCCCATCGACCCATTTCAGGTCGCCGATGATCTCCCCGTCGTTCCCGTTGCCGGAGGAATCCAGGACCTTCTTGCCCGTGCCTTCATCGAAGAGCCAGACCGCACAGAGATCATCCTTCGTTACCTTCGCCAGGCCAACGCTTGATATGGCCACGGCTACCAAGCATGTCAATCCTATTAACAGAGCTATTTTCCTCATCTCTTCCCCTCCATCGAAGATCTAATCTTTTATATAAGTGTATCAAATTGTGGGGGAGAAAGCAAGAGGAAACAGGAAGGGGGAAACGGGAGACGGGAAAATCTGTTCCCGGTCTCCTGTTTCCTATTTCCCAATCTCCTATTTATCTTCTTCCCCGCCGTTCATCGGCATTGAGGCGAAGTGCTCGTATAGGCGCCACTGGTTTATAACATCTTCCTGCGCCAGCTTTATCAGTCGTCTCGCCTCTTCCGGATTGCTTCGCGTTAGCATCTTGTATCTGGTTTCATTGTAGACGTAATCCTCAAGCGGTATGCTGGGCGGTTTGGAATCGATCTGGAGCGGGTTTTTGCCCTCCTCCTTAAGCCTGGGATCATACCGTATCAACGGCCAATATCCCGACGCCACGGCAGCTTTCTGCTGTTCCACGCCCTTTCCGTTGGTGATATCGTAACCGTGACCGATGCAGTGACAATAGGCGATGATGAGCGAGGGCCCGTTATAGGACTCCGCCTCGAGGAAAGCCCTAACCGCTTGAGCCTCGTTAGCCCCTATAGCCACGCGGGCGACATAAACGCTGCCGTAAATCATCGCCATCATGGCCAGATCCTTCTTGGGTGTGGGCTTGCCGCCGGCAGCGAATTTCGCCACGGCTCCCCGCGGGGTCGCTTTGGACATTTGTCCACCCGTGTTGGAGTAGACCTCCGTGTCCAACACAAGCAGATTCACGTCACGTCCCAATGCCAACACGTGATCCAGGCCGCCGTAACCTATGTCGTAAGCCCAGCCGTCGCCGCCGACGATCCACACGCTCTTTCTGACCAGGACATCGGCCATCGACAGAAGTTGCTTTGCTTCCGGTTTATCGATTCTTTCGAGTTTCTCCTTGAGGATCCTAACCCGCTCGCGCTGCTCTTGGATGCCGGCCTCCGTTGACTGGTCCGCATTCAGAATAGCACCGACCAGCTCATCTCCGAGGTCAGAGGAGAGCCTGACGAGCAGCTCGCTGGCGTATTCGATCTGTTTATCCAGAGCCAATCGCATACCGAGGCCGAACTCGGCGTTATCCTCGAAGAGCGAGTTGGACCATGCTGGCCCGCGTCCCTCCTTGTTGAAGGTCCAGGGGGTGGTGGGCAGGTTACCTCCATAGATGGAAGAACAACCGGTGGCATTGGCGATTATCGCCCTGTCGCCGAATAGCCTGCTCAGCAGTGTCAAATAAGGGGCCTCACCGCATCCGGCACATGCCCCTGAGAACTCGAACAGCGGCTCCAGCAGTTGGATATCCCTCACCAGCTTCAGATTGAGCTTCGAGCGATCTACGCTGGGCAGTTGCTGGAAGAACTTCCAGTTCTCGTTCTCCTGCTCTCGAATGGGTGGCTGGAAGACCATATTCAGCGCCTTCCGGCTGGGGTCCTTCTTGTTCTTAGCCGGGCAGACGTGGGCGCAGACCCCACATCCCGTGCAATCCTCAGGCGAAACCTGAATGGTGAAACGCATCCCCTTGAACTGGCGCCATCGGGCGTCCGTGGACTTGAAGGTGGGTGGGGCGTCCTTCAGCAGATCGGGCGAATAGACCTTGGATCGGATCGCGGCATGCGGACAGCTCATCACACACCTGCCGCACTGGATGCATGTGTCCGGGTCCCATTCCGGTATCTCCAGCGCTATGTTCCTCTTCTCCCACTGGGTCGTGCCCGTCGGGAAGGTTCCATCGGGCGAAAAGGCGCTGACGGGCAGCTCGTCGCCTCTGCCCGCTATCATCTCGGCCGTCACCCTCTTGACGAAGTCGGGCGCCTCATCGGGCACCGGAGGACGCATATCGAAGGTGCTGGTGACCTGATCCGGAACCTTAACCTCGTGCAGGTTTTCGAGCGCCCTGTCCACAGCGGCGAAGTTCATACGGACGATCTCCTCGCCCCTCTTGCCATATGTCTTCTTTATGAAGTCCTTGATCTCCTTTACGGCCTCATCCTTGGGTATGATGTTGCTCAGGGCGAAGAAGCAGGTCTGCATGATGGTGTTGATCCTGACGCCTAAGCCCACTTCTTTGGCGATCTTGTAGGCGTCTATGACATAGAAGCGAAGCTTCTTGTCGATGATCTGGCGCTGGACCGCGCGCGGCAGGTGATCCCAGACCTCATCCGGCCCATAGGGGCTGTTGAGGAGGAATATCGCTCCCGGCTCGGCAACCCTCAGCACATCATACCGCTCGAGGAACGAAAACTGATGGCAGGCCACGAAGTTCGCCCTGCTGATGAGATAATGCGAGTAGATCGGCTTGGGACCGAAGCGGAGATGCGAGACCGTCAGCGATCCGGCCTTCCTGGAGTCGTAGACGAAATACCCCTGGGCGTAGTTCTCGGTCTCCTCCCCGATTATCTTGATCGAGTTCTTGTTGGCGCTGACCGTCCCATCGGAGCCCAATCCGTAGAATATGGCCCTTGTCACAGAGGG
The DNA here is from genome assembly GCA_021162805.1 of Candidatus Poribacteria bacterium. Lineage (NCBI taxonomy): Bacteria > Candidatus Poribacteria > Candidatus Poribacteria bacterium. Next base: position 7,963 of record JAGGXZ010000208.1, on the reverse strand, counting down.
CTCCTCCGTGGAGAAGTTCGGATCATAATCGATGCTAGTGTGGGTCACGTCATCCTTTATGCCCACGGTGAAGTGGTTCTTGGGGTTGTCCTTGGTCATCTCATCGAAGACCCCCTTGACCATCGCCGGCGTGAACTCCTTGGAGGAGAGGCCGTATCGTCCGCCTATGACGAGCGGGGCGGTTTCGAATTGAGCGATACCCTTAGAGGTTGCCTCTTCCAGGGCATCTACTACATCCAGATATAGCGGCTCACCGGCAGCTCCCGGCTCCTTAACCCGATCCAGCACCGCTATCGCCCTGACCGTCTTGGGCAATGCCTGTATGAAGTGCTCCACGGAGAAGGGCCGATACAGCCGCACCTTTAAGACTCCGACCTTCTCACCTCGCTCCGTCAGGTACTCGACGGTCTCCTGGGCGGTTTCCGCTCCCGATCCCATCATCACGATCACCCTATCGGCATCTGGGGCACCGATGTAGTCAAACAGGTGATACCTCCTCCCCGTCAGCTCGGCGAACTTGTCCATCGCCTTCTGCACGATTTGAGGACATGCGAGATAATACGGATTTGCCGCCTCACGGGCCTGGAAGAAGGTATCCGGGTTTTGAGCCGTTCCCCGAATGACAGGGTGGTCGGGCGAAAGGGCCCTTTCACGATGTGCTCTTACGAGGTCATCGTCTATCATAGCCCGCATATCATCGAAGGTAAGCTGTTCGACTTTCTGGATTTCGTGTGAGATCCGGAATCCATCGAAGAAGTGCAGGAAAGGCACGCGAGATTCTAACGTGGCGGCTTGGGCTATCAGGGCGAAATCCATGGCTTCCTGGACCGAATTGGAGGCCAGCAGGGCGAATCCGGTTCCTCTCGTCGCCATCACGTCGCTGTGATCGCAGAAGATGGAGAGGGCGTGTGAGGCCACTGTCCTGGCTGAGACGTGAAAGACGGTCGAGTTCAGCTCCCCCGCTATCTTATACATGTTCGGTATCATCAGGAGCAATCCCTGTGAGGCCGTGAAGGTTGTGGTCAGAGCTCCTCTCTGCAGAGAACCATGTACCGCACCTGACGCACCTCCTTCGCTCTGCATCTCCACCACATGCGGCACAGTGCCCCATATATTCGGCCTACCCTCAGCGGCCCACTGATCGGCATGCTCCCCCATCGGAGATGAGGGGGTGATCGGATAGATAGCGATCACCTCGTTGACGTGATACGCCACATAGGCGGTCGCCTCATTACCATCAAGCGTGATTTTGGGTCTTTCCATACGTCACACCTCCGGTTTTATGAGAAGCCCTCAATCTCGCTCCTTCCGGAGCTATTAACACATAAGAATAAGATCGACACGAAACACACCCTTTGCATTATACCTTCTAAACTTCCAAAAGTCAAAGTCTGCATCAGCTATCAGCTTCGATAACAGGGAGATGGTTCACAATTAGGATAGCAATTTCCACCGTTGTAAGAAAAGGCTAGGCATTCAAAGGAGAATACCCAGCCCCTTATGCACCCACAACGAAGAATAGGTTGCTTTGACCTGATATCTTATGGTAAATTATGCAGGAAAATAAGCTGAGCGATGACAGCCGGTTAAACATGACTTATGAGGATTTAAACATGACTGAAATTATGAGGAGTGAGGTGAACCTGGCGCTTGAAAGCGCCCTTGCGAAGCTCAGGTTATGCCAATCAGAGGATGGTCGGTTTGAGGGAGGGCTTTCCTCCAACACCTATCCTACCTGCTCCTTCGCCGTCATAGAGAGGCTGCTGGGCGAGACGGTGGATGAAGGGGTGATCGGATGGCTCCTGGAGAATCAGAACCGGGACGGCATGTGGGGGCTCGACACATCCGGGATTTCAGATCCTCAGGCGACGGCTCTGGTTAGAGCCCTCTTGAAAAGCGTCTCCGGCAGAAGGTTGATCCCCGATGTGGAAGCCGCTCTCAGAAGATCTCCCCCCGTTAAACCCTCCATCTTCCACGTCAGGCTTCTGACGGCGCTTCTCGATGAGACGAGCTGGGATGAGGTGATACCAGGTCGGGGTGTGAGCCTTGCGATCAGGCTTCTGAGCCGCCTTCCTAGATTTCTCAGATCGAAGGTAAGTCCTCCTCCGACCCTTTCACCCCCTCCAGAGCTATTTCTGACGCCGATCTTCGAGGATCTCTTCATAGCTGAGCAGCATACGCTCGTGCCGATATTGCTGATGATCGAGCTTGAAAGGAGAGGCAGGAGCGATCTGGCGCGGATGCTTCTCGAATGGCTGCTCGCCAGAAGGTTACCCGATGGAAGCTGGTTCAGGGTGAACTTCATCTCATCGCTCTCAACGATGGCGCTGATCCGATGTCGGGATAAGGGATTTCCGGGTTTGGATCATCTAATAGAGGAGTCGATCGTCTGGCTTGAAGGGACGCGGAACAACGACGGAGGGTTCAGGGAGGCCGTCAATTTGAACGTGTGGGATACCGCTTTGAGCCTCTACGCCATGCTTGAGGCCGGGGTGACGAAGGAGGATCCGTCGATTCAGAAGGGATGTCGGTGGTTAATCGAGGTTCAAAACGAGGACGGCGGCTGGCCCTTTTCGGGTGTGAGATGGGAGGGATTGCCTTCGGACGCGGACGATACGGCGTTGGCAACCCTAGCCCTGATGAGAGCAGGCCACGGGGATGATCCGGCGGCGGAGAGTGGTCTCGCGTGGCTTTTAGCCAATCAGACCGAGGAGGGATACTGGAGCACATACGTCCCGGGCTCCGGCGACGTGGGATGCGTCAGCATCACAGCTCATGCCGCTGAGGCGCTTAAGGAGTCGGGCGAGATGGAAAGGGAGCTTTCAAGGGCGATCAGATGGCTCGAAAGGAGGATCACCTCCCAGGGATATTGGGATGATCTCTGGCTGGCCAGAAACACATACGGCACGGCTTCGGCCATAGCGATTTTGGCTAAAGCCGACAGAGGAGATTCGGAGGCGATCAGGCGGGGCTTGAGATGGCTCAAATCGCAGCAGAACCTTGACGGCGGTTGGGGAGAGGACATGTTCGGCAGGAGAGCCCCAAGCACGGCCGAGCAAACGGCGTGGTCCGTCTACGCTATCATGCTGGCTGAGGGGAAGATAGGCGAGGAAGCCGAAAGAGGGATCAGATTCCTGCTTGAGAGACAGCGCCCTGACGGCGGCTGGGATCCATCTCCCGTAGGGATATATTGGGAGGTTATAGGGGGGTATGAGGACACGATCTACGCCCTTGTGTTCCCCATTCTGGCGCTCAGCACCGCCCGGAGGTTGATGTGAGCCTCTACAGGAACCACGCCACGGCCGGAGTGACCGCTTACGGAGCCTTTTATCTGGTAACTTTTGCGGCGAAGGTCATCCTGAAGCTCAAATTCAGCTACCAACTTCCGTATCCGATCATCACGACGGATTTCGCCTTGCTGCTCGGCTGTTTCTTCATCGCCTTCCTCAGCTCCATCTTTCCGGATGTTGACACCAAGAGCAGGGCTCAGATCCTGTTTTACAGGCTGCTCTTCCTGGTGGAGGGCGCTCTGATGCTGAGGAGGAAGTTCGAACCCGCCGCCATGCTGGGCTTTTTTGCCATCACGCCGCTTTTGGGGGGACACAGAGGATGGACGCACTCCCGGATAGCCATGTTCCTGATCCCGACGCTTTTCATACTTATCCCCAGCCTCATCCGAGGAACACTCATACTTACGGGTCTCCCCTTCTCCGTAGCCTCCTTCATCGGATATGTCAGCCATCTGTATATGGATGGGGAATTATTCAAGCGAAAACGCTCATATTTCGGTAACAACGGTCGACGGACGGCCGACGGCGGACGTTCTTAGGCCGTAATGAAAGGGGGATGTCCTATGGATACGTGGATAGATGACGTGGATATGGAAGGCGGGCTTAACCTCGTATTAAACCCGTCCTTCGAGCTCTTGGAGGACGGAAGATTGATCGGGTGGAGCGTTCCCGAAGGGATGTGCCGTCCGGATGAGGGTGAAAGACGGACGGGCAGGAGGAGCCTCAGGTTCGAAAATAAAGACCCTACGAATTATAAGCTGGTGGTTCAGCCGCTCAAGCTCATCCCAGGCAGGAGATATGCCTCCGTTGCCTGGGTCAAAACCCTGGACGTTCAGGGGGAAGGGGCGGGTATATGTGTGGAGTGGAAAGATGAAGAGGGAAATTGGCTCGGAGGGGTTTACCCCAAATGCCTTTCCGGAACGAGTGAGAAGTGGAAACCGGTGGGAACGATCTTCAAGCTGCCCGTGGAGGTCAACGGCAAAAGGGTCGCATCCGCTCAGCTCGTGCTCTATATGAGGAGAGGAACGACGGGCGTGGTATGGTTCGACGACGTGCAGGTGAGAGAGATGATAGAGCCGAATCTGAAAGCCATGCTCATCGATCCTCCCTACAGGGGGATAATCAAAGCGGGTGAACCTCAAGATATCGAGCTTGAGCTCGAAGTGGGATCAAAGGGCTCCCTCGAAATCAGACTCGACAGAGAGGTGATCGGATCGGCTGAGGTCGAAAGGGGTACCGAGAGGCTGAAGCTTCACTTGCCGGCCCTGAAGGAGGGAGGACACAGGTTAACCCTGATACTTCTGGACGAGGAGGGGGAGCAGATCGGCTACGATTCCATCCCCCTACATGCGCGGTCGGCCGAATGGTTCGAGCGGACAACCTATATCGATGGTCGGGGCAGGTTGATCGTCGAGGGGAAACCCTTCTTTCCGATAGGCGTTTACCTCGGTCCCACGGAGGAGGAACACCTGAGAAGGCTTGCTGACGCTGGATTTAACGCGATCCTGTGCTATGGATATGGCTCCGGCTCGGACCCCCTCGGATACATGGACAGGGCACACAGGTTCGGACTTAAGGTGATCTACAGCGTCAAGGATTTCTTCGATGAGAAAGGGGATGAGCTGGTCGAGAGATACGTTCGGATGTTAAAGGGCCATCCGGCGCTTCTGGCCTGGTATACGAACGACGAGCTCGGACTTGAATGGATTCCGAAGCTCAAGGAGAGATACGATCTGGTCAGATCGCTCGATCCCAACCACCCAACCTATCAGGCCCTTTGCAGACCGGCTGAGTTCGAGGAATACTTCGAGACCTTAGATGTCATCGGCCCCGATCCCTATCCGATACCCCGACATCCGGTGAGCATGGTCGCCGAGTGGATCGATAAAGCGCGTGAAGCGATGCGGGGGATAAAGCCGATCTGGGCGATACTTCAGGTCTTCAGTTGGCGGGTTTATTCGGGCCGTAGGGAGGACCGTGACCCGACATACGAGGAGGAGAGATGCATGACCTATCTCGCCCTGATCCACGGGGCTAAGGGGGTGCTCTACTACTCATACTACGATCTCTTCACGATCGATAGGAAAGCCGGCTTGAAGGCTTCGGAGGAGCTGTTTCGGAGCAGGTTCGGGAACCTGAGGAGGCTCGCCGGGGAGCTTAATCGTATCACCCCTCTGATCCTCTTCGGGGAACCTGTAGAGTTGGAATTCGAATCGTCCGGCGACCTCCATCTCAAGGCGATGAGATATAACGGCTCCCTTTTCGTCATGGCCGCCAACGCCGGGGAGAGCCGATCTGAGCTCCGGATAAAATTGCCCGATGGGTTTACCGGCAGGGAAGTGCGAGATCTGGAGGGTAAAACGAGAGGTGAGGTTGAGAACGGGGTTTTCTCCGATTCGCTTGAGCCTCTCGAATGCGTCACATACTCCCTACGGTAACTGCGGTAACGCCCGCTCTCCCCTCAGAAGAGGTCATTTATTTTAAACGCTCAAATTTCCTTTGAGTGTAGCGGTATCACCGATAGGAGACAGGAGGCAGGAAACAGGGGAGACAAGGGGACAAGGAGAGGAAAGAGACGTATTGCGTAGGACGTATTGCGACCGGCATGAGCAAGCTCATAAGCGTGGGAAGACCTGCCTCCTGCTTCCTGTTTCCTGTCTCCTTCCAACTCTGAGAAATAAGCATTTCTGACCTCTCGGATCTCCGCTACACTTAGCGATAATATGAGCGATTTTAAATGACAGCGTAGCGAAATGACTTAATGACTATAAATGACCTTTTTCTGTCGCACCGATAACGTTCTGAGCCGGTTGATGGCCGCTGCCAGCTCCAACCCCCTGAAGATGGCGTAATCTCCAACCGGCCTAGGACTGAGCACGTCCAATCCCCTCGTCCTGATATCCCTCAGCACGGATTCGACTATCTCCCTCAGCGTTCTACGGCCGTCCATATATCTGGTGGCGTAGTATATCGCGTCCCCTATCGCCCTCGTCTGACTTATATCCACAAGTTGCTCCACCGCTCCCAGGTCTATGTTGTGAGTTCCGAAGGCGATCGAATGGAGCCCCTTAGACGAGATCTTGACCTCCCTTCTGCCCTTGCTGGGATCGAAGCTATGCGAGAGCGGGATACGATGTGTTATCTCACCGAAATGTTCCCCTCCCTCCGGCTTACGCTCGGCCTTGTATTTTTCAGCTATGGCCTTGGCCTGTTTGGTCAGATCATGGGGCACATATTCGATCATACAGATCACATGATCGGCGACGTCGAAGTAATCTCCGGACCCTCCTATCACGAGTATGGTCGAGACGCCCATATCGGTATAAAGCTGTCTAACCTTGTCTATAAAGGGTGTGATCGGCTCCTTGTCTTTGGAGACCAGCTCTTGCATCCTGTGGTCCCTTATCATGAAGTTTGTGGCCGAGGTGTCCTCATCTATGAGCAGGAGCCGCGCGCCGACCTCCAGCGCCTCGATGATGTTGGCCGCTTGGGAGGTGCTGCCGCTGGCGTCTTCGGTCGAAAAGGCCGTGGTGTCCTGTCCGAAGGGGAGGTTGTTTATAAAGGGCGAGATATCCACCTTCTCGATCCTGCGGCCATCCTCCGCCCTTATCTTGATGGCACGAGGATCGGTCACAACCAGTTCCCTGCCGTCGCCCGGGATATGGTTGTAAACGCCGAGTTCCAGCGCCCTTAAAAGCGTGGATTTGCCGTGATATCCTCCGCCGACTATAAGCGTGATCCCCTTAGGGATCCCCATGCCGGTGACCGGCCCGCGGTTGGGCAGATCGACCCTCACCCTCAGGGATTCCGGCGATTTGAAGGGGATCACCCGCCCTCTGGTCAACGGACGTGGATCTATTCCGCTTGCCCGTGGAAGGATCGCCTCGTCAGCCACGAAGGCGACAAGCCCCAGCTCATCGAGCTTTCCCCTTAGAAAATCGGCATCCTCCGCCGCCTCTATATGTCGATAGAGTTCCCCTCGATCGAGATTCTTAAAGAGAAGTGAGCTTCGCACGATTCGGGGCAGCTCCTGAAAGAACATCTCCTCAGCATGTCCACCGGCTATCCGTCTGCCGAAGGCCGGCAAGCCCATCACGAATCTGGCCTCCACGTATTCATCGTTGACGAACATGGATGTTCTCTCCAGTATCTCCTGTCCGGGGCGATCTATTGAGATCAAGCCGCTTTTGCCTGTGCCCCTGTTGCCCTTACAGAACCGTCTTGAGGCGTCCAGGAACTTCCTGGTGAGGAAATCACACAACGCTATCTCCCGGCTTTTAGTGCGGTATGTATCCTTTGGAAACCCGGCGATCCTCTGGGGGAGACGCACGCGCACGCGGCTGGGGGAGGCGAAAGGATCGCCCTGGACGTGATCGACGATGAGGGTGTAGTCCCCGAATCCATATGAGCCCTCTATATCCTTGTATGCTTTATAGCCTCTGCCGTCGATCCTTCTCAGGATCCTTCTCAGCTCATCGGCGACTTGCAATTTCCAAATACCTCCTTCTGATCGAGCTTGCCGCTATGATCAAGCGGATCATATCGATTATATCCTGAAGCAGAGACTCAGTCAACCGCACGCTATCGTTCATGTATCGAAAGGGAGAGGAGAGATGGAGGAGGTGACAGGGCTTCATCGCAAGAGCTTGATACGACTGATGAACTCACCGATC
>JAGGXZ010000207.1 GCA_021162805.1 Candidatus Poribacteria bacterium | reverse complement strand
GGCGATATATATATATCGCCAGGAGTTCCCGCATGGCGGACGGAAGATCGCCAGGCTTGGGTTCATCGCCAGAATGAGAATAGCCGATGGGGATGAGCTCATGCCACACGAGAACACCTTCGAAGGGCCCAAAATGGACAGGCTCAGGCTACTACAACATGTAAGGGCTAACTTAAGCCCCATATTCTCCGTCTTCGACGACCCTCAAAACCACGTCGAGAACCTGCTTCGGGAGGTTATCCGCGACGAAAAACCGAGGGTGGACGTTCTGATCGAAGGGGTGACACATCAGATGTGGTCCGTGGATGAGAGGGTGGTAATCGGGAAGGTTGCCGAAAAGCTCTCTCGATCCTATGCCTTCATAGCCGACGGACATCATAGATACGAGTCGGCCAGGATATACAGAGATCTGATGCGCTCAAAACTTCCCCGATACTCAGGGGAGGAACCCTTTAACTTCGTCATGAGCTACTTCGTGAGCGTTTCAGATGAAGGGCTGATCATCCTGCCGACACACAGGGTTTTGGTCGGAGCCGATTCAAAGGAGATCAGGAGGAGGATAGAGAAATTCTTCGAGTCAGAGGTGGTTTGCGATCTGGATGAGATGTTCGAGCGAATGAGGGAGCGGGCCGGAGAGAAATCGCCTCCCATCGGACTCTATGACGGCGAGAGGTTCAGGGTGCTGGTTTTAAGGGATAGCTCGACGCTGAGCGGCTCCGTGCCGGAGATGTTGCGGGACCTGGACGTTACCGTTCTGCACGCCCTTCTCATACCATCTGGAGGCGATCTTCGATTTACACGCGATCCGCTCGAGGTGCTGAGAAGCGTCAGGACAACTCCCTCCAGCTTCGGCTTCTTCCTCAACCCGATCGATCCGGAGAAGGTCAGGGAAGTCGCCCTCGCCGGGGAGAGGATGCCGCATAAGTCCACCTATTTCTATCCCAAGCCTCTGAGCGGCCTCGTCATAAACAAACACGATTGAGATGACGGGAGATGAAAACTCAACTGATAGAGGGACCGGCGGGCAGCGGAAAGACATATCTGATCGCCCGAAAGGCGATTGAGGTCGGCCCTGAAAAATGCCTGATCATAGCGCCGGATCGGGTCACCGCCTCCGAGTTGAAGGGCATTTTGTCCGGATTCAGCGTGTTGACAGTCCGGGAATTATGCCTTGAGATCCTGAAGACCTCCTCCCGCCTCAGACCGATCTCATCTCAGGAGGCGCTGGGATATCTCAGCTCATTGCTCTCATCTGAGACGTTCCGATTGAAAAGCAGCTATGACAAGGTGAGGTCGAAACCCACGTTTGCCAGAGAGGTTCTTGAGCTGATCGAGCTTCTTGAGCTGAACGAGATAGAGGTCCGCGATCTGCTGGAGATATCATCTCGCAGCGAAAAGGTTGAGGATCTGGTATCGATAACGGAGGCGTTTAGGGACCTGCTGGAGGTGGAGGGAAAACTTCTGGAGGCTGACCTGCCGCGGCGAGCTCTGAGCTGTTTTGACGATCACATTCCGATTCCCCCTCAGATACTCGTCGATAAGCTCGAACGCCTCTCGCCCGCCGTCTATTCGCTCATCAGGAGGATCTCCGCCGATCGACGGATGACGGCGACCGTGGATAACCTTATGGATGAGTCGCATCTCTCCGGAAGGTTTATCGATGAGTTTCAGCCGGAGCTCGTCCGTCTGACCGATCGGCACAGGCTCCCCCAGCCCATTTCATCGCTTCTGGAGAGGCTCATGCTGGGCGGTATGCTTGAAGGCGAGGGGGCTATCACTTTGATGTGGGAGAAAACCGTATTCGATGAGGTTGAGGCGGTGGCGGTTAAGATCCTGAGCTTGATGGATGAGGGGGTTCCGCCGAGAGAGATGACGATCATAGTTAGGGATACGGATTCGATGTGGCCTATTATCGCCGACATCCTTGAGAGTTACCGCATCCCGCGCTTCAGGGCGGACCTCGGCGAAGGTGAAGGCGTAAGTGTGATGCCGGCCGAGAAGGCGACCGGGGAGTTCGAGATGGTCTTCGTGATGGAGTTGGCCTCGGAGAGGTTCCCAAGGAGATATCCCTCCAGGCAGATATTACACGGGGAGGACATGGAGGCCGTGAGGGCCATGCTGAGGCCATATGGCGTCCCCGGCGCTATGAGTCCAGCCGATTGGTATCGGCATGAAAAATCGCTCCTGTGCTCTGCCATCTCCAGGTGTAAAGGGCGGCTCTTCCTGAGTTTTGCCGAGGATTACGTGGCCAATCTGGATTGCAAGCCCTCGCCCTTTCTGGTCGAGGTCATGGGCGATAAGGAGATAGATGCCGGAGGATGTTGCTCCTCGGGGATAAAGCTTGAGAGATACCGTATATCCTCCGGCAAAGGCTTGAGGTCAACCGTAAGGCTTTGCTTCTCGTTGAATAGATCGATCTTTACCTCCGAAGGGCTCAGCTCGCTCCCTGAACCGCTTCCTGAAACCGAGATAGAAGGCGTGGGGGAGAGGCGGTTTAGTCATACCTCAATCAGGAACTATCTTTCTTGTCCCAGAAATTTCTTCTTCGGGGAGCTACTTCATCTCCCTTCGGAGAAACCATCCCGGGTCAAATTCGGCAGGATAATACATGATAAACTAAGGGATCTGCACGTGAAATTCCCCGAGATGGATCGGGTCGATCCGGAGACCCTCCTGAAATATGTCCTAGACGGATTGGAGGAGGAGTTCGATCCGTCTCAGTTTGAATCCGCCCTCGAGAGAGTCGGATATATCAGACTGGCGGAGGTGATTTTGAGGAGATATGCGGAGTGGATATGTGAGAACTGGGACAAGGGGCGTAAGACGGTCTCCTGCGAGAGGAAGTTCTCCTGGGAGCTAGAGGGCTTTAAGCTAAGCGGCAAGGTCGATAGGATCGATTTGCTCGAGGATGGTAGCTATGAGATAATAGATTATAAAATATCGGCCTCCTCCCCCAGTCCGGGGGGGATCAAAAGGCGGTTCATAAATCTCAAAGATGACCCGAATTACAGGGCTGAGGATTATCAGCTTCCGATCTACTATTTCGGCGTGACCGAGTCGCTCGGGCTGAAGGTTTCGACCCTAGCTCTCTTCTATGTCCTGAACCTGATCGCATCATCCAAACCGGAAGGAAGGATCGAGATAGGGGAGGAAGAAGAGGAGGAACTTTCAGGGGTGAAGCGGGAGATAGCGAACACGCTGCGGGAGATCTCTTCCGGCATCTATCCGCCCGATCCAAGGGATGATTTCACGTGCACGAGATGTCCCTTCTCATTCATATGCTCTCGGACTGAGATAAGGGGCAGGTGATGCGGGATGTTGAACACAGGGAAACCCAAGACCATAAGGCTGGGGACGCTCGATAGATACTTCACCATAGAGAGGGTCTTCGAGGAGAATCTGCTCTCCGTCACCGGTGTGGCGATAGATTCCGACAAAAGGCTTCATTTCGTCGATAACCTCCTCCAGAAGCTGATATCGGTCGATCTGGAGACGCAGAAGGTGGTCGGGGTGGAGACCACCATAAATAAGAGATATGGCAGCATTAAAAGCCCCGACCTGATAGCGGTCAACGATGAGCTTCGCGCTGTGGCCGTCGGAAACTACGAATACGTCAATCCCTTCTGCTTCGAGGACATCAATCTGGATGATAAGCCCGCTCCGCCCATCGAACACGTCAAAAGTCCCGTCCCATCTCCGATCATAGACATCGCCTCCGCCGGAAGATACGGCTTTCTGTTCCTGAGCCAGTTCTACGAGAGGATGAGGACGAATCTGTGGTGGATACCGATAATCGAACGCAAGGGCGAAAAACGAAGGTTGCTCATGTGGGATTACGATCACGTCATACCTATGCCGATGCTCTCCTATGATCAGGGACGCTTTATACCGAAGCGGATCGAGACACACGGGGATTACCTCTATGCCCTCTACGGCAACTTCCTCATCAGGTACACCGTCAAATTCGACATGAGGGCGCGGAAGGCCGAGCTGGTCGATTATATCAGGATCGGAGATGCCGATTTCCCCCAATTCCCATACACCGATATAGACTTCAACGTCGAGCCCACAACGGGCGAGATATGGGTCTGGTATATGGACAGGCGGAGGAAAGTGAAGACACAGAAGCTTTTCCCCTTCTTCAGAAGCTCAAGGCCAAAGCCGGAGGAGGGGGAGAGCGAGTTCGAGACCAAATACTTCCTCGGCGCATTCTCGCCTGAAGGCGAGAGGTTGGTGGATAGGGATTACGAGATCCCTAGGGAACAGAAGGTGGCGGTGAGAACCTTCAACAACCTGACATATGTGGCCATGTGTGATATCAGAGGTAACACCGTCAGGGTCTATACGGTGGAAAGGATGAGCTACTGATGACGAGAAGGAGTTTCATATCTACGATGGCAAAGGTCATCGCGGGGCTGATCTCCATAACCTCCTTCGGGGGTAAAACCCGTGCCGCATATAGAAGCAAGGTGGTGGACATCAGACACAGCGGCGTGTGGAAGGAAGAGGGCTTAGATAGGGATATCCTGGCGAAGATGCTCGACGAGGGGATGATGGAGCTAACGGGGAGGAAATCTCCTAAGGAGGCATGGAAGGATTTCATCTCGAAGGATGATACGGTGGGGATCAAGATCAATCCCTCCGGCGGGCCGCGGCTCTGCACCCACCGAGAGCTCGTCGACCTTGTTATCGAGAGGATCACATCCCTGGGGGTCCCACCCGAACACATCATAATATGGGATAGGTTTGAAAGGGATCTAGTTGAGGCGGGTTATGAGATAAACGTCACGGGATCGGGCGTCAGATGTTACGCCACCGACGGCAGGGGACCGGGGTATGATGAGAAGGTCTACTACGAGCCGGAGGAGGATTCTCCGCCGAGGCGCGAAAACGGCGAGGTGAGGTCCCTCTTCAGCCGTATAATCACCCAGGAGGTGACGAGGGTGATCAACCTGCCGGTGTTGAAGCATCATCCCATCACGGGCGTCAGCCTCTCGCTCAAGAACATCACGTTCGGATCGGTCAACAACACCGCCCGATTTCACCCGATAGAGTTCCTCTGCGATCCGGCCATACCTGAGATATTCTCCAAGTCAGTTCTGCGCGGAAAGGCTGTGCTGCACATAATCGACGGGCTGATCGCCACATATGAGGGAGGGCCGGGATTCAAGGAGGAGTATAGCTGGAGGCATAGCGGCCTGATCCTCAGCACCGATCCCGTAGCGGCTGATAAGGTCGGATTGGAGATAATCGAGGGCAAAAGGAAGGAGAAGGGGCTCGATCCCATTTCCATCTACGCCAGACATATCTCCACCGCCGGCAGGATGGGGCTGGGAAACTCAAGCATGTCGGACATAACCCTTAAGGAGATAAAGCTGGACGAGGAGGCTAAGGGATGAAAGCCAGACCTCTATGCGTGCCCTGTTTCGTCAAACAGGCGCTGACAACGGCACAGATGGTCACCGAAGACGAGAAAGTTCACGAGAAGGTTCTAAGGGAGGTATTGCGAAGGATGGCCGACCGGATCGACCTCTCGCTCTCACCGGCTCATCTCTCCACCTGGGCCGCGAGGATCGCCTGTCAGGTCATGGGCGTGGAGGACCCATATCTTGAGGTCAAGAGGGAGTTCAACGAGCTGGGGCTGAGGATGTATCCGAAGCTGAAGGAGATCGTCACAAGGGCAGACGATCCGTTACATACCGCCTTAAAGCTGGCAGCGGCGGGGAACGTGATAGACTTCAGCGCCGGAACACCTTACAGGATCGAGGAGGAGATAAAGGAGGTGCTGAGAGGCGGATTTGCCATCGATCAATACGAATCCTTCCGCGAGAAGCTAAAGAGGTGTGATGAGCTTATCTACATACTGGACAACGCCGGCGAGATCGTCTTCGATAAACTCCTGATGGAGGAGCTCATACGCTATGGGATCAAAAATATCACCGCTATCGTCAAAAGCAAGCCCATCCTGAACGACGCCACGAGCGAGGACGCCGAGATGGTGGGGATCGGGGAGCTTACGGAGATCATCGAGACCGGGACAGGATACCTGGGCCTTCCCGTGGATCTATCCCCACCGGAGGTGATCAAGAAGGTCAGAAGGGCTCCCCTCGTGATATCCAAGGGGCAGGCGAATTTCGAGACGCTGGACGAGTTCGACGCTGAGATCTTCTTCATCCTGAAGGCGAAATGTCCTACAGTGGCCGAGCGGATCGGGGTTGAGGTCGGCGAGATGGTCTTCTATAGGAGGCGCGGATGATCCGGAAGGTCGGTCTCTTTCTGGGAATGACATTCGCCATCAACTGGCTGATGGCGGGGATGTTTTGGGCGCTCGGAGGAAAGTGGAACACGCCATCCTCCATGATCATAGGTGTCCTCTACATGTTCGTCCCCGCCATCTGCGTCATCATCGTTCAAAAGGGCATATACCACCAGCCGCTGAAGCTCCCATTGGGCATCTCCTTCAGATTGAACAGGTGGTTTCTGGTGGCGTGGCTTCTGCCTCTCATTCTAAGCCTCGCCTCCATGGGAGTGGGCCTTCTCCTTCCTGATATCAGCTTCTCCCCGGATGCCTCCGGTTTTTTCGAGAGATACTCCTCGATCCTTCCCCCTGAGAAACTCGAGGAGATGAGAAGACAGATGGATAAGATGCCGATTAACCCGATCTGGCTGAGCCTCATACAGGGGTTGATCGCCGGCGTGACGATAAACGCCGTGGCCGCCTTCGGGGAGGAGCTGGGATGGAGGGGATTCCTGCAGATGGAGCTTTCGGGCATGGGCTTCTGGAGAAGCTCCCTGCTGATAGGTCTGATATGGGGCACATGGCATGCTCCCATCATCCTTCAAGGGCACAACTATCCCCAACATCCGGTTATGGGCGTTTTGATGATGACGATATTCTGCCTGCTTCTAGGCCCTATCTTCAGCTACATCAGGGTTAAATCTCGATCCGTCATAGCGGCGGCCGTGGCCCACGGATCGTTGAACGGCACGGCGGGGATATCCATACTGCTCCTGAAAGGCGGCAGTGATCTGACGGTGGGGTTATTCGGCCTCTCCGGATTCACCATCCTGGCTCTGACAAACCTCATCCTTTTTCTGGCATGGCGACATGGAGGTGATGACCTTGCATTTCCCGATGTTATTCGAGGAGCTACACAGGCTTGATGAGTGGGATTATGAGAGGATAGGTCTCAGGGGAAATCCCGCGTATTCGGGACTGAGACGGGGAGATTGGGAGGAACCCCTCGTTCACGTCCGAAGGGGTAAGCTGGAGGATGAGCTCATAGAGATCATCGAGAGATTCATCTCCGGCGATGATGTGAAACACGTCTATCTCTTCAGCAGGGAAGGCGGCGCGGGCAAAAGCCACACTCAACACATACTCCGGAAGCACTGCCATGAGAGGGATATCCCGTTCATGGATATCTGGCACGAGGATATGAGGAACAACCTCAGAGAGGCCATACCTTACATGCTGGAGATGATAGGCAGGGAGAGATGTGTGGTCTTCCTCGAATGCGATCATCCGCCGGAGATCTACAGACAGTTGGTCGAGATACCCCAATGCCTCATCATCGGCAGCGGACATGAACCTCATAGGGAGCTTGATAGGGTGATGGACCGGTTCAGGGTGCTGGATATCGAAAGGGATTATCCCCTGAGCCATGAGCAGCTATATGAGCTTCTGAAAGCCACCATGGAGAAGCTCAGGATCGGAGATGCTGAGGTCGTCGGGGATGATCTGTTAAGGATGATAGCCGAAAGGGTCAAATCGCCGGGCGACGCTCTGAACGTCCTGGGAGTATTGCTCGCCATAGCGGCCTACAAGGCCAAGAGGGGAGAGGAGTATGAGATCACCGAACGGGACGTGAGGGTGTGGACCCGACGCGGAATGCCGAGGGATTAAGATCCTCGCCTGCGACAGCGTAGCTAACATATGCTTGATGTCTGGGAACCTCAGCGACATCTGAGGTTCAAGATGAACCTGAAACTCGCGCTCAATCGCCTTGGAATACCCGATTATGAGGAAATCTTCGCTCCGGAAAGGAGGGATTGGAGATATGATCCCCGTACTCATCACGTTCCTCTTCACCTCCCTGCTTGTAAACGGCGATTTCGAGGGGGGAATACAGGGATGGAGCATGAGCTTCTATCCGAAAGGGGAGGGGATCGAAAGGTGCATATCGATCTCCGAGGCCAGGTCGAAATCGGGCCGATGCTCGCTCAGGATAAACACAGGACCGGTTTTGGGCGAGGAGACCACGCTAGTCTTCAACGGAGCCGTCTCGAAGGAGGCGATCCGGCTCGCCGGAAAGAGGCTCACGCTTTCGGGATGGGTCTACATCGAGCCGAAGACAGCCGTCCGACCGATCTCGATAAGGCTGCGGACCTTCGGGAGAGATGAAAAGGGAAGGGGCGTTTTCCTCGGCGATATGCTCTCGCTGAAGGTTCTGGGCAGACCGGGCGAATGGGTCAGGTTCGAGGCCTCCGGAGTTGTCCCGGATCTCGACATCAGAAGCATGGACCTCCACTGCTCCATCCGTCCCGATCTGGTCCGGACCCTTCAGTTCATCGATGACCTTCGCCTGGAGCTTTACGCTCCACCTCCGATCGAGATGAACCCCCTTAAAGATGCCCTGTGGAGCGATGAGACCGTCCTGCCGGTGGAGGTTCACCTGAATGAACCGAGGGCGAAGGATATTCGGTTCACCTTAACGGATGGCGGGGGAAAATCATAAGGAGATGGAGCCGGAGAGCTAGGACTACTATCTTCGGCCTGGCCCTCCCTGAAGCAGGGCTTAAGGAGGGCGAATACCTGATCGAGGCCGATCTGCTGGACGAAAAGAGCGGTGTTCTGGCGAGGGATGAAAAGCAGTTGCTCGTCGTGGAAAGCCCCTGGCGGGAAACGCCTGAAATCACCGCTGAAACCGGCGCCGTTCGGTTCGGAACGGAAGTTCCGGAAGGGTTCAAGGTTATGGGCTCCGTCGCGCCGAGGGATCTTCCCGACCTGATCCCCGACAGGCCCGATATCCTCAGTCCTGACCTGGATCTATCGGATCAGCTCAGGCGTGGCTATGTCCTCTTCTCCAGACATTACCTTGAACCCGTATCATCCCTCGGCAGACCTCGTCCGGGCGAGATCGGGCCGATACGGATCTTCGCCTGCCCGGGCGAGTATGAGCCGGCGACGGTCTCGGTCTGGGCGGCCCGAAAGGCCCTAAAGGATGTTCGAGTTGAGGTGAGCGATCTTCAGGGCGAAAGGGGGAACATAGGCTCGGAGAACGTGGACATACGGGTCGTCCGGAGGATCAGAGGATTGCCGCCTTTCCTCGAAAAACGACGCTCGGTGGATATACCCAAAGGTCAAACCAGAACCTTCTGGTTGACCTTCCATATCCCACCAGAGACGCCACCGGGCTTCTACAGCGGCAGGATCACCATCTCCCCTCACGGCTCTGAGCCGAGCGAGATAGGTCTGCTTGTCAGGGTGTTGCCGCTGAAGCTTCCCTCTCCGCCAAGGGGTTATGGGTTCTGGTGGAAGATGGACGCAAGGTGGAACGGATACTACTCGAAGGAGAAAGGGGAGGTTTTGAAACAGATCCGCAAGCAGTTTATTCTCCTCCGTCCAACTCCACCTCGGCTCGCCCACAAGCTCGAAATACTCCTCAAGCGTCACAAGATCAATCTTCACGCTTCGCCCCTTCATCCTGAGCCTCACGCATCCCTTTCTGAACTCCTCCTCGACCTCGACCCCTTCGCTTCTCCCGATACTCCATCCCTCGGGGAACCCGGATAGAAGCTCCTTCCCTTCGGGGAGGAGCTTCAAGCTCAGATCTTTAAAATCCGCATCCCCTTCGACGGAGACTATCCTCCCCTGTGGGAAGATGTAGAGGGCGTCCTCCGGGACACGCCAAGTTATCTCCACCTCATGCCACGCCCCGTCGGGAGGGACGTTTCGGCTTTGAACACCGGCTTTCGCCCTCCCCTTCTCGTCGTGGGCATCGATGTAGATATGGGCGCCGGGTTTCCTCGCCCTTATCCTCCCTGAAAACAGCAGCTCCCTGCCTCTCAGCTCGAGGGCGTTCAACCTCTTACAGACGTTAGCCCATCCGCCGCCGAAAACCCCCCTCACCTCGGGCCTCTCAGAGCTCGGAACCCACTGCGGAGTGAAATCGAAGAGGAAGGAGAAGAGGGGTTTTTCAACCCCTGCCCTCTCAAGCTCCTTCACCGTTTCGGGGCTTGGCGGTTTGATCCCCCATCCGGATCTCAAACCCTCCAACATCGGCACCGTCTCTATCCCCGTCCCATCGGGGCCTATCCAGAGCACCTTCTCGAGGTTACGGGGGCAGGAGGATGTGACCCGAACGCTCCCCAGTGTGTTCTGTAGAGCACCCCTGAAAAACCGCATCCCCTTAGGATCCGCGGGAGCTGTCCGACCATATCCGGCTCCTGGGCCGCATAAATCTTCACCGGGACGCCGAGCGCCTCCTCGACCGCCTTGCATCCCAGAACGAACTGCCTTATCACCGATTCCGAACCTATGGTGAAGGCTATGGGCTGGGTGTAGGCGCCTCCCACGATCTCCACCCTCCCCTTCCCCACAAGCTCCCTCAAACGCTTCAGCCTCTCCAGATCCTTCAGCGAGTGAACCCTGGTTATCTCGAAACCGCCGTTGAAAAGCAGCTCCTCTCC
>JAGGXZ010000206.1 GCA_021162805.1 Candidatus Poribacteria bacterium | reverse complement strand
GTCGGAAACCCTTATGTGATAAGACTTCCTGGCGCTCTCAATTGTTCGAGTTTTTGAAACTTCGACAAGCCCAGAATTTTCAGGGGTTTTCTCGGACTGAGGACTGAGATTTGTCAGTCAGCCAGGTACTGATTATAACAACTCGAAGTTCGACTATCATAGAAATTTTCGGATCAATCTGTCTTTCGTTCCCGGTGTTCTTTTTGAACTCCTGGTGGCTTCGTTTGAGGCGGTCTTCCCGATAGAGATCGCCGGTAAGATCGGATTATCCCTTTACATAGTACTCTTTCCCATAAGCATATTTTATTTCCTCTCAAGGGTTGAATCGAACAGAAAATCCTTCGTGTTCTTTGCCTTCCCTTTTTTGTTCAATTTCTTCTTCAACATCGGTTTCGTCAATTTCTGCCTCGGTATCCCTTTCGTGTTTTTCGCCTTAGGGTACTGGTGCCATCGAGGTGAACACTTGGGGGTTAAGCAGCTGCTTCCGCTTGCCGGTTTCTCCATCTTGATCTATCTTGCCCATTTGATCACCTTCGCAGTTTTCCTTTGGTCCATCTTCATTTTATCCTTGCTCTCTGAGAGGAGATGGAGAAAGCTCCTGTTGATAACCCTTTCCGTTATGCCGTCCTTAATTCTCTTTGCGGCTTATTGGTTAAAATCGGAAAACCAGAGTCTTCTTCATAACCGATTGGAATACACCGACCTTTACGGAACTTTTCTCACATTTATGCTCGCCTTCTACCCTTATAGAGGATTCTTAGGAGTGCTGATCTTCCTTCTGCTTGCCAGCTTGTTTCTGCTTCCAGCTTCTTATTCCCTCCTCAAGGAGAGGAGAATTCTTATCTCTTTGAAAACCAAGCGTGGACGATTTTTTCTATTGTGGCTCTCATTTCTCGCTTTGTTCTTCTTATTGCCCTTACATACGCCCCCTGGAGGGTATTACGCTAACATCCGATTGGCGATCTTTATCTTTTTCATCGGATTGGCGTGGATTCAATTTCCGGAAGATCAAGCATTACACAAACTGATCACTGTTCTTCCGATTATACTCTCCATCATCTCTATATCATACACTTACCACAAGTACAACTCTTTACAGGATGAATTCCGCGATTATCTTTCAGGGATTAAGTATATCGGCTGGAATTCGAAACTGCTGCCTTTGATCGTCCAACAATATGCTGAAACGTTTAACACAAAGCCTTTCCTGCACGCTTGGGCATATTACCACATAGCTAAGGGAGGAGTTGGACCTTATTTTTTCGCTCGTTTAAGCTATCACCCTATCCTTTATAGGCAGGACAACCGGCGGATGCCGGCGCCCGGAGAAGGTTTCCCCGACCGATTTTCAGCTGAGAAACATTCCCACCCCTATGATTTCATACTGCTCTGGGGAGGGACTCCGAAAATCCGACGGGAAGTGGAGCGACGATTTAAGTTGATCTACTCTCAGGGCAGGATGGAGCTTTACGCTCGGAGGAGACAAGATGAACCTGAAAAGTCGAAGCTCTAGGACATGGAGATCGATCCTTGGTTTCTTAACGGTTTTGCTTCCTTTCATTATCTACCTGAGGACACTTGCCCCTACTATCACATGGCGGGATTCCGGCGACCTTGTCACGGCGTGTTACGTCATGGGAATACCTCATCCCACGGGATATCCGTTGTTTGTGATGTTAGGCAAGTTGTTTACATTCCTGCCTGTAGGCGATATCGCATATCGTGTTAATTTAATGTCGGCTTTCTTCGCTGCCATCACCTCCTTAGTGATCTATAAGATTCTCCTAAATTTGACGGGCAAACATATCCCTGCGCTCTCCGCCGCCCTCAGCATGGCTTTCTCATTCACGTTTTGGACTCAATCGGTCATCGCCGAGGTATACACGCTCAACGCCTTTTTCCTGAGCCTGTTAATTCTCCTACTGCTGAAATGGAGAGAAACTCGATCTTCAAAGTTCCTTTACCTCTTCACCTTTTCACTTGGTTTGAGCTTTTCGAATCACATGTCCACCCTATTCATTCTCCCCGCTGCTATCACATTTGTCCTGTTGGTCGATCCTAAATCTTTCATCAAACGGTTACCGACACTTTTGGGACTTTTCATTCTAGGGCTGACGCCATATATCTATCTCCCTATCCGTTCGGCACAGGACCCACCCCTCGATTGGGGTAATCCTGAGACCCTTAAGCAGTTTATCTGGTTGGTCTCGGCGGCTCAGTATAGATCCTTGATGTTCTCAAAAACGCTTCCCGAAGTGCTTTATGAGCTAAACCGATACAGAGTGGCTATTCTCAACGAGTTCACCATCATCGGCTTCTTTTTCGGAGTTCTAGGATACTTCAGGCTGATAGTGAAGCTCAAAGAACACCGTCAGGAAACATCGCCTTTGTTTCTCCTCCTCACTTTGATATTCCTCGCTGATATAGTATACACCGTGAACTATCGGATTCCGGACAATCCTCCTTTTTACATCCCATCTTACCTGATTTTCTCCATCTGGATCGGATTAGGCGTGGAATTTCTCCTGGATACATTTAAGCAACTACGGATATGGAGAAGGGGGATGATTTACACAAGTGCTGTTTTGGTTCTGAGCATAGGGTTTCCCATGTATGAGCTGGTGAGGCATTATCCCCATGTGGACTTAAGCGATTTCAGAGAGGCATATCAGTTTGGGAATAGCGTTTTCAAGGAGTTGAAACCCGGTGCGTTGGTCTTCACCCAGTATGACGGTCCTACCTTCACGCTTTGGTATTTCCGGTATGTGGTTTACAGAGAGCGTGAAGATGTCCGAATCATATCAATGCCGCTTCTCAGGTTCGATTGGTATAGGGAGAATCTGAAAAGAGCTTATCAGGATATCCGATTTCCGGATGATGAGGGATGTGGAGGGACGGTCTCAGAGATGATACTCGAAAACTTAAAAGCACATCCGGTTTACATCTTCTTCCCCGAAGAGCCTCCGGATTTTCTGAAAGGGTTGAAACTGTCAGCCGCCGGGCCTTTATATCGGATTTCAAACCAACATTAATAGTCGCAAACTCCGGCAAGATCTCCGAGCAACGTTCCGTTCGTGCTTATCGTCACCTCCAGTCCCAAAGCTTTAATATCCCTGATCATATCGAGGATGTGAGGATGATAGAACGGTTCCCCGAATCCCCCCAGAACCACCGCCCGAATCGATCTGAACCCTCTTAACTGGCGGAGGATAGCGTTGAAGGTGGACATCTCCATATCGGCCGTTTCATCCTCCCACGCGTTACGGACGCATGTGATACAGTTGAGGTTGCACCGGGTGGTAGGTTCGATGTAGACCTTTCTGATGTCGAGCATGGGGTGGTAGACGACGAGTCCATCCGCTAAGGGTATCAGATAGAGATCGGAACCCTCATTCAGATCATACCTCCCTATAAGCCTCTCCGGCAGGCGAAACCACCCTTTTTCCTCGATCTTAACTCTCATTCCCCTCGCTCCTTCTAGCCGAGACATCGGAAGGCCTTGCCGAGATCGACGTTATTATAACTTGGTTCGCTCTCCTCCATCAAGCGCTCAGTCGCTGCCTTCTTTTCCCGAGCCCGTTGTGATATAATTTTATGCGGACGCTCTTATTTCTCTCGAGTGTAGTATCTATGGCCAATTGTCCGCCGTCCGCAGCTCAACCGTCATTTGTAGTCATTAAGTCATTCGGCTTCGCCGTCATTTAAATGACGATAAATGACGACAAATGACAATAAATGACCTATAAGCGGCGGACGGTAGCTTTAAAAATCTCCGCTACACTCAGCGATAATTATGAGCGTATGCAGATGTTATCTTTCGGGTGGAGGTAAAACATGAAGATCGTATCCTTCTCCGATGCAGTAGGTGAAAGGGTAGGGGTGCTTCTCGATAGGGGTGTGGTCTTCGATCTAACATCAGGGATCAGGATGTACGATGCGGCGGTAAAAAGGGTAAACCGCCCCATACCTAACACGATAGCCGGCATGGTAAATGAAGGACTCTTCGATGTGGGGCTGTTTCATGAGGTGGTGGAATTCGCCGAAAAGCATAACCTCACGGATCTGCTCACCGTCGATGAGTTCAAACTCAATCCGCCGATCAAAAGCCCGCCTAAGATCATCGCCCTTGGGCTGAATTACTCCACCCATGCCCGCGAAAGCGGCAGACCTATCCCTCAGGAGCCCATAATCTTCCAGAAGGCCTCCTCATGCGTGATAGGCCCCGAGGATAAGATATTGATCAAGCCTAAATTCGGAAGGGTGGACCCCGAGGTGGAGTTGGCCGTGGTGATAGGCAAAACGGCCAGGGATGTGCCGAGGGATCGGGCACGTGAATTTATACTGGGATATACCGTCATGAACGACGTCACCGCCAGGGATATCCAGCGGCACGATTTTGAGCTGAGCCAGCCCTGGTTCCGATCCAAAAGCATGGATACCTTCGGGCCGATGGGGCCGTGTATCCTGACAAAGGATGAGGTTGAGGAGCCGGTGGCGTTGAACCTGGAGCTGAAGGTGAACGGGGAGATCCGACAGAGCGATAACACCGTCAACCTGATATTCGACATACCTTATCTGGTGGAGTTTATATCCGATATGATGACGCTTGAACCGTGTAGCATCATCTCAACCGGCACCCCTGAAGGGATCGCTCCCATATATCCGGGGGATGTGATCGAGGCAACCGTGGAGAAAATAGGAACACTGAGAAATTACGTTGAGAAATACCATGAGGGGTGATGTTTCGATGTATAAGGTGTCGGTCTGCTTGATCATTCTGGCGATCTTCGCATCGGCTATCCTCTGCGGCTGTGGGGATAAGGAGGCCGATATCGGTAAAAAGCTCCTGGCCCAGGGCAAATATGAGGAGGCGATAATACATCTGAAGGGAGCCGTCCAGAGACATCCTTCCGATCCCGACCTGCATTACAGCCTCGGCCTTGCGTATTCGAGGGCGGGAAAATATGATAAAGCGATGGACGAGTTTCAGGTTGCCCTCTCCTTCGCCCCCGATAGGACCGACATACGGTATGAGATGGCCAAGGCTGCCTGGAAGCTCGGAAGACGGCTTGTGCCGTTGAAGACATTCATCAAGATCCTCAAATCGAACCCGACTCCGAAACAGGAGGCTGAGATCAGGGAGCTGGCCGCCGAGCCGCATCCCGTTCTGCAACTGACGAATACCAGCAGCGATAACGCCTCGCCGGTCTTTTCGCCCGATGGCCGCAAACTGGCCTTTGTCAGGGTGAAAAGAGGGCGGAACGTCGTCATGTTGATGGATCTGGCCGATAGAAAGGAGAAACGGATCACCCCGGAGGGATTTTCCGACTCGAGCCCATCCTTCACGCCCGACGGCGAATACCTCATCCTCTCCTCAGTTCCATTTCCGACGGGCGAGAACGATAAAGCCAGGCTCGTGAGAGTGAACCTGAACACGTTGGAGCGCGAGACGATCTTCGAATGGAAAGGAGATATCTTCAAGCCGACCCTCTCGTCCGATGGGAAGACCGTCCTCTTTGAATCGTATCTGAACGGCAACTGGGAGATATTTAAGCTTGACCTCACCGTCTTAAAGCTTCAACGATTGACGGATAACAGGTCGAACGATATAGATCCCGCCTTCTCCCCCGACGGGACGAAGGTCATCTTCGCGTCGGATAGGGATGGGGATTTCGATATATACCAGATGAAGGCCGACGGCTCATCCCAGATGAAGATCGCCGATAGCCCCGACGTCGATAACATGCCCTCCTTCTCGCCGGACGGCAGGAGGATACTCTTCGTCTCGGATCGGGACGGCAACGAGGAGATATACGTTATGGACGCCGATGGGAGAAACGCCGTCAGACTCACCAACTACAGGGGGAAGGATACGACGCCGTGTTTCTCCCCCGACGGCAAGAAGCTGGCCTTCGCCTCAACCCGCGGGTCATCCTACCTTCAGATCAACCTGATGGACGTGACGAAGGGGTTAACGAGGCAGGAGCTGATAAAGCATCTGGAGTATCTCGTAAGCATATCATGGGAGTAGCAAAGTATCGCGAACTGAGCAAATCTCAAGTTTTGATGCGAAGGGAGGTTTCAATGTTGAAGGTAGATGAGATAAAAACAGCAATAGAGAAACTTCCCGAGGAGGACTTCGTTCAACTGAGGCGGTGGTTTTGGGAGAAAGATTGGCAGAAGTGGGATAAGCAAATTGAGGTGGACTCGGAGATGGGGAAGTTGGATTTCCTGATCGAGGAAGCCTTTGATGAAAAAAAGAAGGGGAAACTCAGGGAGCTATAAATGCATCGGGCGACGAATCGTTTCTGGAGATGTTTTGAGGAGCTTCCGGAATCTGTACAAAGAATAGCAAAGGGAAACTTCCAGTTGCTTAAGATAAATCCTCAACATCCATCTCTTCATTTCAAGAGAATTGGTAAGTTCTGGTCAGTCAGGATAGGAATCAATTACCGAGCGCTTGCCGTGAAAGACGGCGAAGATTACATTTGGGTTTGGATTGGCTCTCATGATGAGTATGAGCGAATGATTAGAAATATGGGTTAGCAAGTCATCACGAGGTCAAAGTGTTACCCAAATTCATCCAGGATATGAACCATCCCTTAGATTCGTGTGGCGGTTTTCATCTACAGAACAGGAGGTTTAAAGTTGGTCAGTCTCGAAAAGTGTGACGCATACGATCGAACCGCCGTCATGGAAGCGGTGGATAGGGCGCTGGAGAGACTAGGGGGGATATCCAAGTTCGTCGGCCCCGGCGAGAAGATCTTGGTTAAACCCAATCTCCTGTCACCCGCGCCCCCGGATAGGGCCGTGACGACCCATCCTCTCCTCGTCGAAGCGGTTGTGAGGCAGATCCAATCCGCAGGGGCATATCCCATAATCTCCGAAAGCCCAGGGGCGGGAACGAAACACTCCGAGCAGAGGCTGAAAGAGGTGTTTGAGGTGACGGGGATGATGGAGGTGGCCGACCGAACGGGGGCGGAGCTCAGGATAGAGCTTGAGCCGATCCACCTCTCCTTCCTGGAGGGGAGATTCACCAAGGGGTTCGAGCTCCTGCCCGTCCTCAGGGAGGTGGACGGCATCGTGAACCTGCCGAAGCTGAAGACGCACGTCTTCATGACCTACACCGGCGCCGTCAAGAACCTCTTCGGACTCATCTACGGCGTGTCAAAGTCGAAATTCCATGTCAGATTCCCCAATGAGCCCGATTTCGCCGGGATGTTGATCGATGTGATGCGTTTCGCCAGACCCAGGCTGACGGTGATGGATGGGGTGATCGGGCTCGAGGGGAACGGCCCCGGCTCACACGGTTCCCCCAGGAAGGTGGGCGTCATACTGGCGGGCGAAAACCCGGTCGAGGTGGATGCCGCTGCCTGTAGGATCATCGGCATGGGATTCGATGAGGTGCCGATCTTCGAGGCCGCTAAATCCGCGGAGGAATGGGACGGGAAAGTTCAGATCGTCGGGACGCCGATCGAAGAGGTGATGATCCCCGATTTCAAAAGGCCGGATTCCCGTCCGACCGAAAAGGCCATACTCAGATACAGGCTTATCAGAAAATTCGCCGGAAAGCTGATGAAGGAGATAACAAGCCCGAGGCCCGTTCCCCAGAAGGGAAGATGCGTCGCATGTGGGGTATGCGTCAGAAGCTGCCCTCAAAACGCCATAAGGATCAAGGGAAAGGTGGCGGTGGTGGACGATTCGCTCTGTATAAGATGCTACTGCTGTCACGAGATGTGTCCCGAATCGGCCATAGAGCTCCGTTTTTCGATCATCTCCAAACTGTTTAAGAGGATCGTCGAGGAGAGGTAGATAAGGGATGGGTAAGGAAAAGAGGATATGGCGCGTTATGGAGCTGGTGGAGTGGACGACGGGATACTTCAAAAGACATGGGATAGAGACGGCGAGGCTCGACGCGGAACTGCTCCTGGCGCATGCCCTTCAGTGCTCCAGGCTGGATCTGTACCTCAACTTCAACGCCCCCGTCTCCCAGGGACATCTGGATATCTATCGTGATCTGATCGTAAAACGGGCTCAAAGGATGCCGGTGGCATATCTCACGGGCGTAAAGGAGTTCATGGGGATACCCTTCAGGGTGGATCGAAGGACGCTGATCCCCAGACCGGAGACGGAGCTCTTGGTGGAGGAGATCGCTAGAAGGTTAAAGGATGAGAAGCCCGGGGAGATCTTGGATGTGGGGACGGGGTGTGGCGCCATAGCGATATCCCTCGCTAAATTCCTTCCTGAATGGCGTGTCGTGGCGACGGATGTATCGGAGGGGGCGATAGAGCTCGCATGTCAAAACGCCGAAGCGATCGGAGTGGAGGTGGATTTTAAGATCGGCGATATGTTCGAGCCGGTCGACGGAATGCGATTCGATTGCATCGTCTCAAACCCTCCCTATATACCCTCCGATCAGATCTCGAACCTGCAGCCCGAGATCGGCTATGAGCCGAGGGAGGCGCTTGACGGCGGCCGGGACGGATTGGAGGTGATACGACGGCTCATCCTCAACTCCACACGACATATCCATCCAGGAGGACTGATCGGGATCGAGATCGGGTTCGATCAGGCCCAAAAGGCCATCAAATTGATGGAGGAGGCAGGGTATGCCGATGTGGAGGTCATAAGGGATTACTCCGGGATCGAGCGGATTCTCATCGCCAGGGCTCCCGCCAAGGCGTAACATCCCATAGCGGTGAATAAAAGCGTGCTGTGTCCCAGCGAGAGGGCGATGATCATAGCGCCTACAGCGCCTATGACTGAAGCGCAGCCGTTCACCCCCCATGCCCATGGTATGAGCGATTCATCCCTCGCCCTCAGACGTCTAACCCCCATCGGGAACGCCATCCCCATGAAGAAGGCGAGAGGGGCGATGGAGAGTATGCTCAATCCGATCCTCGCTGGAAGCGGGAGATCCGCCAGAGTTGAAAACTCAAGCCGCGGCAGGTATCTCTGGATCGCCGAGAACAGGATTATCATCCCGAAGGGCAGCTCAGGCGGCAAGCCGGAAAACCTCCCCGACGCAAGGCTCCCTAACCCCGCGACGACCAACATTCCGCCGATCACCGAGGCAGCGGAGTAGATCGGATCGGAGAGGAAAAGCGAGAAAAGCTGTATCAGAACGATCTCCATCGACATGAACCCGAATCCCAGGGCGCCGAAGTAGAGGAGAACCCAGAGCCTCTTCCATCTCCCGCTCACCCTGGGCGATAGAAGCGCACGAAGGGGAAGCAGGATCAGCAGGATCGAGGCGGCCACGGCCTGGATGAGCGTCGCAACCAGCATCACATATCCCCATTCCACCAGTATAAGCCAGTTCCGACCCATCCTTTTAACCAGATACGGCAACGACCTCCACCTGAAGAAATGGAAGAAATAGGGCCTGTCATCCGTGGCGGGCTTGATGTTGAACATCCCTTTCATCCACTTCCATCTGCCGGACGGATTATAGGGGAGAAATTCCCACATCTCCTCAGCGGGTATCCCCGGATAGTAGGCCAGATCATACAGCTTCTCCCGGCAGAACTCCTTTATCGCCTCGATCTCCTCCTTTGTCAGTTCGGATCTCTTGAGGATGATCGTGTCGGTGGCCCAGCTTCTGATGAGGGCCATGTTATTCTGGGGCGATATCCCGATGGAGCGGAGTCGATCCATCGTCCCGATCACCTTCATCGTGTCGACGGGAGGTATCTTCGACCAGCGCGTGATGCAGAGGATGCCGTTTTCGGTCAGATGCCTCATATAGCTTTTAAACGCCTCGACGGTGTAGAGGTAGCTTTCGCTGAGCGCATAGACGCCGGCCGCCGAGGCCCTGAACGATTCCACCAGGGATATCTGTATCAGGTCGAACCTCTCCCGACATCTCTCCACGAATCCCCTCCCATCGCCCAGGACGACCCTCACCCTCGGATCGGAGTATATCCCGCCGGCGAAATCCGAGAACCTCTCCGAGACCATCTTCACCATCTGTGGGTTGAGCTCGACGGCGACCACCTCCCTCGCCCCGTGTGTCAGAGCCGAAAGCACATCCATCCCTCCGCCCGCGCCGATGACCAGAACTTTGGGGCTCCTCAACAGTGCGTATGGAAGGGCGTTGGTCATATAATCCAGAAAGGCGAGCTTCTCCGGATCGTCGGGCGAGGTTATGGCGGTGGGCGAGTCGGCATCGGTAAACACGGCTATCTGAGGCGGTATATCCCCCTCATATGCGAGACTGAGCCCGGGCGCGATCCTCAAGGCAGGCGATCGAAGGGCGGTTAAGAGGCCGAGCGGCGAGGAGGATTCATACAGAACCTTCGCCTCCGGCATCCTCTCAGCGGCGACCAGATACTTATACTGCGATATATCCAACCTCAAAGGCATTAGGTTAACGGCGGCTAAAACGGGAAGGGCGAGTATCAGCGATCGAAGGAGATATCCCGCGTGCCAGGAGGTGAGGATCGCGCCGAGAAGGGAGAAGAGCGAAAGCACGCTTAAGGCGTCCCCCGGCCTAAGTAGGAAGGTCAATCCGATCGCCCCCACCGATCCCATCCCCGCCCCCATCAGGTCGAAAAGATATATCCGGCCGATCCTGTCGCTATAAGCCGCTATGCACAGTCCCGTGAAGCTCCCCGCCAGGAAGAACGGGATCATCAAGAGCAGATATCGGGCGAAGAGGCGGAGAAAGTGGCGCGGGTCCCACATCATCAGGAACGGATCGAAGCTGATCATCTGGCTCAGGCGAAAACAGAGAGGAAGGGAGATCGAAAGCGCAAGCGAGATGAGGAGGAGGAACAGCTTAAATCGTGGGAGGAGCCGTTCTCTTAAGATGGTCAGGAAAGTTCCACTCGCCCCGTATCCCAGAAGGGCGAGGCTGATGATCATGTAGGCGAAGTGATACCATATCGCCACGGCCATCAGCCGCATCAGCAGGATCTCCGCGGCGACGGCCGAGGCGGAGATGATGGGAATCGAGATGTAGATCCGCCACATCTTCTCCTCCGGTCATAACCTCGGCCATATCCTCAACCTCAATATGATCCCCACCGGCGCGCCCTGTTGCTTCGGCTTCGGCTCGCCGGATATGGCGATCGCGTTTTTGCCGTGACGCAGAAACCTCGTCACCTCAAACCCGGTTATCTCGGACCATACCTTAAACCTGCGCCAGTCGGGCACCACCGTCCCCACCTTGGCCCCGTTGATGTATATATCACACCTCGCGGAGCTCATGGCCTCCAGCTCGGCCCTCTTCCATTTACCCTTCAGCTCGAACTCTTTACGCATGTATATGATTCCCTGTGTCTTGCAGTGCCTCTCCCAGATACATCTGGCGCCTATCTCCTCGGCGAAACTGAGGGCTTCCCTTGAGATCTTCGATCGCCTTGTCGGAACCTCCACGCATCCGCTCCAATACCTCTTCTGGGTCGGATCCATGGATATCTCGTTCCATCCGTCGAAGAACCTGTTCACTCCGATCCAGCTTTCATCCGAGAGGATGACGACCGGTCTGAGCACAACCCTATCGCCCCGTTTTATCCTTTCAGATGACCCTACGATTTCAGCAACCGAGACCGCCTCGCGGATCTCATCGATCCTGAGTTTCCCTATGCTCTCACCGTCCCTCATCACCTCGAACGACATGCCCTTCTCGATAGCATACCCCTTGCCGTAGTCTATCATCGCCCTTTTGCCGTCCGGATAAACATAGACCACGTATCCTCTGTTGGCCGTGAACGTTCGATCCGCTTTACCCAGGTCTTTTTCGGATTTCCTATCCTCCGACCCGCGAAGAACCTCATCCTCCTCGGCCTTGGCCTCTATATCGACGATCCCATCGAGCCATCTTTCGTATACGACCATGCCCAGTCCGCTTCGATCGTGTCCGTCGAATATGGCTGAGATGTCGGCGTCCTCGCCTTTCTCTCGCATCTCCGCTGTCAGCTCTCCTCCCCAGAAGCACCGCGTCGCCTCCAGGCCGAAGGGCGTGTCCATATAGATGTCATATCCGGCGTTGCCTATCAGATTGCACATGTAGAGCCCCTGAATCCTGCTTTCGGATCGCAGCTCGATGCCGTTTTTCAGGTTGGAGGAGATGGTGTTGAAGGAGAGCCATTCCAGGGCCGATCCCCCTCTCTCGAATCTGATCCCCGATCCGAAGTTGTGGGATATCAGGTTGTATCTGATGCTCGGCACTGAGTTTTTGCCGCTGACGATGATGCCCGAGGCGGAGTTCGAGTCGGGCGTGCCGTTTTCCAATATGCGATTGGCGACGATGAGAGGTGATCCGTCAAGACAGATCAGTCCCGCCGTTCTGTTCCTGCGGATCAGGCAGCCGATGATCGTCGGCGAGGAGCGCTCACACCTGATCCCGACCTCCGCGTGTTCGATGACGGCGAATTCGATCCTCGACTGAGATGCCCCTCCGCCCGATATGAGGATGCCCCTCCAATCGCCCGGAACCGCCGATTCTATATCCGATCTGAATCTGACGGGATCATCCCTCTTCCCGTCGACGATCAGCCTGCCGAGGACCCTCAGCGAGGTTCCGGGCCTGAACCTGACCTCCACGCCGGAGGTTAAGGTCAAACTTCTGCCAGGCGGTATGATCAGATCCGAGGATACGATGTAGGGCGATCGAAGCTTCGTCCAGACCTGATCCGCTCTCAGCTCGCCGCTGATCTCAAGGGGGAAAACCTGGACGACCGGAGCTAAGAGGAGGAGCAAAATGCATATACATCTCCGTTCCATCTCATCCTCGCCCTCGTAGCTCCTCGACGTTTATCAGATCCATGTATTCACCCTTCATGGCCATGGCGTAGAATCCCCGTCCGGTGGCCTCCTCCACCACTTCATCCTCGAGTCTCAGAGAGGCTATGATGCCCACGAGCTGCCTATCGCCGTATTCCGGGAACAGATCTCTGAACTTCGCCAGCTTCTCCTGGAAATCCCGGACGTATTCGATATTGAACCTGCTTTTCACCTCCACGATGAAGATCATCCCGTCGGCCATGGCTACCACGTCGTATTCGCCTTTCAGCTCGCCCATCTTCCTGCGCATCCTTATCCCCATGAGCTCTATCTCCAGGTTGAAGTGCCTTTTGATAACATCGGGCACGGCGGGGGCGACGATATCCTCCACCAGGGTTCCCAGTCTGTTGGCCAGCTCTCCCCATCGCCTGTTCATCTCCTGTTTGAACTCCTTCATCTCCCTCCTCATCTCTTCTTTGAACTCTTTCATCTCTCTCCTCATCTCCTCCTTAAAATCTCTCATCTCCTCTCTGAATTTATCCATCTCCTCCCTGAACCTATCCATCTCCTCTCTGAACCTATCCATTTCCTGCTTAAACCTGTCCACCTCCCTTGAAAGGTGTGCCACGGCCGCTGATGTCCTATCGACCTGGAGGGAGGTTCTATCAACCTGCCTTATAAGCTGTTCCATGGCGATCTCCAGTCTATCGACTCTCTGTTGGACGCTTGTCTCAGCCATGTTCATCCCACCTCCTCACATGACTCATCGCCGACCTCCTGCTGCAGGCGATGCAGCTCATCCTTCAGCTCCCTTACAACATCGGCGTATTGCGGGTCGTTGTATACGTTCTTCATCTCATATGGGTCCCTTTCGAGGTCGAAGAGCTCCCATTCGGATTCCTTTGGCTCATCGACCGCCCCGGGCTGTCCCAGTGCTTCGGCATAGTAGTAGATCAGCTTATACCTCATCGTTCTGATCCCGTAGTGGGCGTAGACGTAATGGTGTGCGAGGTGCATCCAGTATCGGTAATACATGGAGGTCTGCCATCCTTCGGGGAGTTCGCCGTTCAGAAGCGGCCTGAAGCTCCTGCCTTGGCCCGGCAGGACGTTCCAGTAGTCGAATCCGGTGGGATCATGGATTCCGCCGTGTCCGAGATGCCATTTGCCGATAACGGCCGTCTGATAGCCGGCCTTTTGAAGCAGTTTTGGGAAGGTCAATTGACGCCCGTCGAACTTCGTCGTCAGGGTTGTAACCCCGTTCACGTGGCTGTAGGTGCCTGTCAGTATGCTCGCCCGGCTAGGCGAGCAGATCGAGTTGGTGCAGAAGCAATTATCGAACCGCATGCCCTCATAGGCGATGCGATCGAGGTTGGGAGTCTCGTTTATACGACTGCCATAGCAGCTCATGGCATGTGACGCGTGATCATCCGACATTATGAACAGGATATTGGGTTTATCATCCCTCATAGCTCAATCTCCCCCTCTTGACACCTAACGGCTTCGGCTTTCTTCCCGGCCATCCGGCGGATATCCCCGCTACCTTCCACGAGGAGGAAGAATGAGGCCGAAGCCGTCAGGATCACCTCGCGCCCCATCGTGGATCTTCCTCCGTCTATTATGATACTATACCTCCAGGGAAAATCCAAACCGCACCGATAGGGCTTTTCAATGATTGTATGATTTAGTATACTATCACAAAGACCACCAGGAAGGAGGTGAGAAAGATGCTCGTGGCGGGCCGGTATGTCCATCCCAACAGCTTATTCGCCAGGCTGTCCAAAAT
>JAGGXZ010000205.1 GCA_021162805.1 Candidatus Poribacteria bacterium | reverse complement strand
TATACGATAAGGGCGATCGGTCCCGACGGCACTGTGGGAGTGGTCACGAAGGTGAATCCCGGACCGAAGTGGTATCGCCCGGACAGAATGAAACCCACTCACACCGTGACCGTCGTTCTGGGAGAGCAGAGAATAGCACCGCAATGAATCGCTCCACATAACTTAGTTGAGGAAGGTGATTATGAGCTAGAGGATTCTCCGAGAGATAACAGCGAAGCCGACCTCCCCTTTTTCCTAGGGTCCGTGCCGGCAGGAGGTTCTTCTCGTTGGCCGAGCCGATACAAGGTCCCACGGTGGAGCGGTTCCGGAGAGAGGCTAATAGCCTCGATGGTCAAGGGTTCGCCTCGGCTTTTCCTCATATTATTTGCCAGCTTCTCCACACACTTATTTTCCCCAGAGCCGGCACAATATAATAACTCGCCCTTGCCTGCGAGAGACACGTCAGGTAAAATTACAGATGTGATGAGGCAACCCAAGCGTGTACTTCTCATGAGGCTTGGTTCGCTAGGCGATGTAATCCTATGTACCCCCTGTGTCCGGGCCCTGAAGGAAAACCTACCAGATGCAACCGTGGTCATGTTGACGGAAAGGAGATTTGTGCCCCTTTTCAAATATAACCCGCATATAGATAAAATCCTGACCTTCAGCCGTGAAGCTAGGTGGTTTAGCAGAAGCGGAATGCTTGATCTCGTTTGCAGGGTATGGAGGGAATTCGACTGCTCTATCGATCTACATCACAAATTTAGAACGGCGTTGTTGGGATTCCTCAGCGGAGCGGAGAAACGAATCGGATATAGGTCCGTCTTCTCGCCGTTTTATACGGATTCGATCCCCGATGACCCCTCGATCCACGTCGCCGAAGCGCATCTCAATCTCCTCCGCCCTCTGGGGATCGAGGTGGAAAAAGCTCCGCCGGTCGAACTTCACCTGTCACCTGAGATGACGATCTGGGCCGAGGAAAAAATGCTAAGCAGAGGGATAGCTCAAGATAGGCTGAGGTTCGGAATTTTCCCCGGAGCAGGATGGGAGTCGAAGAGATGGAGGGCTGAGCGGTTCGCAGCTCTCGCCGATCTGGCCATCGAGAGATTGAGCGCGCAGGTGTTGATCTTCGTGGGACCAAATGAAAGATGGATCGCCGAGAGGGTGAGAGAGGCGATGAGCTATGAGCCGATCATATTCGGCGATATGAACCTGCTCGAACTGGCCGCCTTGATCTCCAGATGCGATCTCTTCCTCTCAAACGACACCGGCCCGATGCACATCGCCGCCGCTGTAGGCGTTCCGACGATAGGGCTTTTCGGGCCCTCAGATCCGACCAGATTCGCTCCCTTCGCTCCCAACTGCTTCGCTCTGAAGGGCGACGCGCCGTGTTCCCCATGTGGGGATTTCAAACGGTGTGACGGGCGAAGGTGTATGGACGCCATAACCGTAAAAAGGGTTTGGGAAAAGGTCGAGGAGATATGCGGGAGGATATCCGAAAGATACTGGTGATGCATACGGGGGGATGGATAGGGGATATGGTGCTTCTGACCCCGGCCCTCCGGGCGATCAGGAACGCCTATCCCGACGCCCATATCTCTATTCTGGTAAACCCGCTGGTCGAAGGACTTATGAGTCGAAATCCATACATCGATAAGGTAATCGTCTACGACAAGCGAGGGGAGCAGAAGGGGATGAGAAATCTCCTCGGGATGGCCTCCGCGCTTAAAGAAGAGGGATTTGATATGGCGATCCTGTTTCATCCCAACTCCATCCGATCCGCCCTCTTGGCCTTTCTAGCCCGGATACCCATCAGGGTTGGGACGAACACTTCCAAGAGAGGCATCTTCCTGACCGATCCCATACCGGATGAGAGCGATCTGCACGAGGTAGAACGGTATTTAAGGGTCGCGCGGATCGCCGGAGCGAAAGAAGTTAACGATAGGCTTGAGTTTTGGCACGGCCCCGCCGAAAGGAGCTACGCCCAGTACAAGTTCATGCAGTTCGGGATAAGGCCGAGGGATTTTGTGATCGGAATAAACCCCTCCACCACATGGCCATCCAAGGCGTGGGCGCCGGAGAACTTCGCCGCCCTGGCAGACATGCTCGCCGAAGAGGCCGGCGCTCGGATCATAATCACGGGATCGCCGGACGATGTGCCGCTGGCCGAAAAAATCGAGGAGATGACCCGATGTAAGGTGATCAATCTCGCCGGCAGGACGGATATCTTCCAGCTTGGCGCCGTGATAGAGCTGTGCGATCTCTTCATCTCCTGTGATAGCGGACCTATGCACATCGCTGCGGCGGTGGGCACGCCGACGGTCGCCCTCTTCGGCCCGACCTCCCCGACCAGACATAGGCCCTACGGCCAAAATCACATCGTCATACGTCACCCTTTCCCCTGTTCACCATGCTACAGGGTCCATTGTCCTAACAACGTCTGTCTCTCATCCATAACCCCCTCTGAGGTCGCCGCCGCTATCCTGTCCAGGAGGAGAAAATGGAGAAACACATAGAGAGGTTCCTCAGATATCTCGAACTTGAGCGGAATTACTCGCCCAATACGCTGCGCGGGTACAGGTCGGATCTGAAGGAGTTCGAGAGATATATCAGGGAGTCGGGACTTAATTCGGTTCTGGAGGTCGATCATCTGACGGTGAGGGGATACCTGGCGAGGCTTCAATTGAACGGGTTGAGCAGGGCGACGGTACAGCGCAAGCTCTCCTCACTTAAGACGTTGTATAGGTTCCTTCACAGGATGGGGTTTATCGAGGCCGATCCGACGGCGAGCATCTCAACACCTAGGGTCGAAAGGAGGCTTCCGGATTTCCTGACGGTCGAGGAGGTCGATATGCTCCTATCGGCGCCGAGGGAGGATCGGCCTATAGAGGTAAGGGACAAGGCGATGTTGGAGTTGATGTACTCCACCGGCGTCCGCGTGAGCGAGCTCCTGGCGATCGACCTAAATGATATAGACATGTCGGAGATGACCGTGAGGGTGAAGGGCAAGGGGAGAAAGGAACGGATCCTCCCCTTCGGCGAGGTCGCAAAAAAAGCGCTGGAGAGGTATCTTGAGATCAGAGATCGCATGATCCCGGCCGGATCGAACTGCAGAGCGCTGTTTGTGAGCGACTGGGGCAGACGTATGACGAGCAGGAACTTCCGTCAGAGGCTGAAGATCTATACGAAAAGGGCGGGGATAAAGAAGAAAGTCTCACCTCATATCCTGAGGCACTCCTTCGCCACTCACATGTTGGAGGCGGGAGCGGATCTAAGGGCCGTTCAGGAGCTTCTGGGACATTCGAATCTCTCCACCACGCAGATCTACACACACGTCACTGCCGAAAGGCTGAAACGGATCTACGACAAGTACCACCCTAGGGCCTGACTCAACCCCCTCATTTTTTGCAACTTTTCACCCCTTTCCCCGTTTTAAGATATGAAAACTCGGGAAACCTCTGTGAATCGCCATACCTGACGATAATTATGAGCGATAGATAGATGGGCATAGGTAGAAAGCGATTTGCCGAAATAGTGGAGGAGAGCTATAGATCCATATATCGTTTGGCGTTTTCCATGCTTGGAAGCGAGCAGGACGCCTGTGACGTCACACAGGAGAGCTTCGAACGGCTCTGGAGATATCGATCCAAGGTGGACGAAAGGGCAGCATACGTCTGGCTTAGAAAAACAGCCCTTAATCTGTGCGTAGATCTGCTACGCCGCAGGAAAACCGAACCCGAACCGCTCGATCCGAACGATGAGGGATCGTCACTCATCGAGATGAGACCTGATCCTCTAAGGCGATGTCTGCGGAAGGAGGAGATGCTCATGCTGAGAAGGGCTTTGGATAGGCTGCCCGAGAAGTACAGGGCTGCCGTGATCCTGAGGGATGTGGAGGATCTATCCTACAGGGAGATTTCGCAGATCCTGGGACGGCCTGAAAATACGGTGAAATCGGATGTGTTAAGGGGGCGGAGGATGCTCAGGAAGATCCTCGCCCCATATTTCGATTTTAAAGGTGAAAAGCCATGAGGGACATGAGGGAGCTGCTGTCTCAGCTCAGGGATATCGAGCCTCCTGAGGGTCTGAAGGAGCGGATACTTCTATCGACTGTCAGGAGAAGTAGACTATATAGGCTGGTGGCGCTTGCCTCGGCCGCTGCAATCGTCGTCGGACTCGCCCTTGGACTGTTCCTGGGAGGGCTGTTCGTCGGACAGAACCAGGCCCAAAAGGAGGCCGTGAAGTTGTTGGAGGGAATCCGACAGACATCAAGACCTCTTGAGGAGAGCTCCATGATGCTCCTCGAAGCCATCGTGTTGACGATGAGGACAACATCTATGGTGCAGAGTCAAGACGAGGAGGTGGTTAGAGATGAAGGGATTTAAACCCCTTTATGCCATCTTAATCCTGACGATTTTGGCCCTACCGGCCCTCGCCGATATAAGCGTGATAGGATGTGTTCAACATCCGGGGCTTTACAACGTGGAGGGCGTGATCTCAGTCGCTAAAGCTCTAACTTTGGCGGGAGGCGCTCTGAAGGAGGCGAACCTGAGGGATGTATGGGTAATTCATCCCGACGGCTCGATCGATAGGGTGAACGCCGAAAGCTCAGGCTCGAAGGTCGAACTCCACCCGAACGATGTTCTTTTCGTGCCTAAATCAGGAGGAATGGCACGGATCGGCGGGGTAGGCGCTCCGGTCGAGCTTGACGACCTCATAGAGAGCACCGGAGTTACGCTTAAGGAGATGTTGGATCTGACGGGACCGGCTCTGGCTGCCTCTAAATCCCTGCTTCAGGGGATCGCCCCTTCCGTAACGCCGTTGCTCGCCGATCTATCCTACGTCAGAATCAGGAAGTTTTCTTCCACCGGGGATGGACGTAAGTTCGAAGAGCTGGTCAAGAAACTGGAAGAGAGGCTGAGATCATCGGGCTGGAGGAAGATCATGATGTCAGCGCCGGTGGGAAACTACATGACGGCACTATGGACGCTTGAAAACGGCAGGGGCGAGACCATCGGCCTGCTGGTTCTCAACAGGAAGGATTCGGAGACGCAGATCGTCAATCTCGTCGGGAGGATAGATTTCACCAAACTGGGCGATCTGACCTCGCTTGTGAGATCATCGCCGCCACCACCATCGTTCAAGCTACCTAAGATAAGGTCTATCCCCAGCGTGAGCGCGACTGAACCCTTCACCGGCTCACCGTCGATAATGAGGGCCTATAACCCAAAACAGGCCGAGGAGTTCAAGCGGACGATCGAGCAGGCGTGGAGATATCGAATGGGGTCCCGAAAATCCCTCGAGGTGGTGAGGGAGGCGCTTGAGGACGCTATGAGAGAGGTCAAATCCGATAGCGTGAAGATGCGTATTCGAGACGCCCTCGGAATGATCAACAAGATGGAGATGGGTAGGAAGGTCGAAGGAGAAGGTTACCTCGGCGTGCGAGTATATGATCTTCGGGAGATCGACGTGAAAAAGCTCAAAACGGCTCCCTACAGGAGAGGCGCTGTCGTCAGCAAGGTCTACAAGGGATCGCCCGCCGACAGGGCCGGGATAAAGGTGAGGGACGTGATCCTCGCCTTCAACGGCCGTGAGGTCAGAGGTAAGGATGATCTGGTCAACGCCGTTCTATCATCCAAGCCCGGCGATAAGGCTCAGATCGAGCTTATAAGAAAGGGTGAGAAACTTAAGGTTGAGGTCGAGATCGGAGAGAGGCCGGTGGAGTAAATTCGTTGTCATTCGCCGTCATTGTATGATCATAGGGTTTATTGTGTTTGTTGGGTTTATCCCGGCGAACTCAATAAACCCTGTTACATCGTTGAAACCTCACAGGCGCAATGACTAAATGACGATAAATGACTTAATGACCACAAATGACCCTTCCTCACGTCCCCGCCACATACGATCATTGACAAAATCCCAAAATCGCTTATAATTAATATTAAACCTGAATGGGGGATGAGCTATGAGGACGGTTCTGGAAGAGAGGGAGGAGTGGACGGAGAGACCGGGGTTGTTGGAGAGAAAGTGGTTTATAGGGCTACTTCTGATCCTGCTTCTGATCGCCCTCGCCTGTGCCGTCCTGCTCGTCATGTATCCCGATG
Source organism: Candidatus Poribacteria bacterium (assembly GCA_021162805.1). NCBI lineage: Bacteria > Candidatus Poribacteria > Candidatus Poribacteria bacterium. Next base: position 7,579 of record JAGGXZ010000205.1, on the reverse strand, counting down.
TGCTGGATAAGATAACCGGCGGCGGTAAGCCCAAACCTCCTCCACCTCCTAAGATAAGCTTAAAGGTGATAGGCGAATACTTCTATTGGGGGGTGTAACAACATGAGGGTTCGCCTAATTTTAGCCTTGGGAGCTATCACCTTATCGGCTCTCGCCTGGATTCTAACCTTTGGATGTCAGCCCAAACTGCCCGGCCCGGATGCCGTTGAACTGTGGAACGTGATAGGGATCAAGTCGCAGTATAAGGGCTGGGGACAATGGTCCGATCATAAGGGCATGCAGCCCAGCAAGTCACCTTACGGACCGTTCCATATCATTTACGTCAACGGCAAGGGGCTCTCCTCGAACAGGGTTCCGCTCCCCTATGGCACGGTCATCGTCAAGGAGAATTACACGGCCGAAAAGAAGCTCGCCTCCATCACCGTCATGTATAAGATCAGGGAGTTTAATCCCAGGAACAACGACTGGTTCTGGGCCAAATATTCGCCGAATGGCAAGGTCGAGACGGCCGGGAAGGTTGCCAGTTGTATCCAATGCCATGCGGCCCGTAAGGACAACGATTACATCATGGCTCACGAGCTGAAGAGGTGAACCCTTCACCGCCAAAGATCAGGGTATACCTCTTTTAGGAGGTATACCCTCCTCTGATCTATCACCCTTGCCGGACCGTACTTGACCGGAAACTTTACGCCAAGGTTATCGATCACACCGTCCGGGTTGATCTTTTCGCCGTTGATAAGTTTAAGGGCCATTCTCAAGGTGAGTTTTCCCCTCTCACGATGCATCGGATCGATTTCGACGTCATGCTCCCCTCTCTGTAGGTATTTGATCGTTTCCTTCCCCGCTCCCACGCTTACAGTTATTGTCCTATCCAGCAGGCCATGGGCCCTCAGCGCCTCTATCACGCCTGGCATCACATCGGTATTACATGAGATAACCGCCTGGACGTTATCGGCGTATCTGGTCAGGAGGGCATTTATGAGCCCAAGCGCTCGGAAGGGAGTTTCGGCGTGGACCCCGGCAAGCAGGTTTGCCCCTTGATATCCATCGAGAACATCATATATTCCCAGGGTTACTCTGCGCAGATTTTCGTTCCCTCGCGGCTCCTCTATCACGATGAAATTCGCTCTTTTTCTATCCCTGAGGGCCTTCTCCGCGGCGATTCTAGCGGCCATCTTACCCATCTCAATGTAATTCGGCTCGACCAGAAGGGAGACCTTCAATCTTCTCGGATATTCGTCTAGCGATACGATAGGCACGTTTTCCTGAACGGCCTTCTTGACGATGACATAGTCGAACTTGGGATCGAGTGTGACGGGGTTCCACACAAGGGCATCTATTCCCTTGCCGAACATCTCATATATGAACCGCCTCTCCGCCGCCACAGTCGATTCGCCTTTTCTCCTCAGGGATACGTCTCTCCATATCAGCTCGACGTTTAGCCTACTTGTCTCCTCCATCATCCCCCGCTTGATCTCTCTATAGGCTGTCCTACCGCCGTCAGCAACGCAGACGCCGATCCTGATACCTTCTCTCTCCGTCGAACATCCCAGAAGCGTCAGTATCAGAACCAGGGGGAAGATCACCTGGAGTTTAACCTTCATGGATTTCCTTCCCTTAATCTCGGTTCATTCACCTTCGATATCATCCATGCGCCACAGAAAATAAGACCCGAGGCGAGCAGGAAAACAGCCTCATATGAGAACAGGTCTATCATGATCAGGCCGAGCGATCCCACCGCCCACAGCGTCCTACCGTCCGGCGAACAGAGGTCATGTAGCCATGTTCTTTTCATCCCTATATCCACCCTCATCCAGCTCCTTCCACCATCCTCGGTCTGGAGGATAAGGCCGTTTGTGCCGACCGCCCATCCGACCTTCCTGTCTTTAGAAATAGATCCCCGTTATCTCAGCAGCAACGCTATGATGGCCACGATGATGGCGACTGCAGCCGTTATCAGGGCGATGTAATCTCTGAACTTGGAGAGGAGACTATAGCTCTTCAGGGCATTCAGGCAGGATATCGCTATGGGGTTAAGGGGATCGAGTTTAAGGGCTCTTTTCCAGCTCGATTTCGCCTTTCGGAACTCCCCCTTCCGGATATACACCTTTCCGAGTAGATTATAGGTATTGACGTGATATGGATCGTGGGATAGGGACCTCTTCAGGGCATCTATCGATTCGTCCAACCTTTCCTCCTTCGCCAGCTTCAGTCCTGTGTTGTAAAGCTGTAAGGCCTTTCTTCTATCCCCCTTCATTCCGTTTCCACCTCATACATCAGCTCCAGAAGTTCATCCTCCACTTCCTCTACCTCATCTTCATGACCTCTCTCGATGGCACGTTCCAGCTTCGAGGCCAAGTTGATAAGCTGAGACGCCTTTTTCTTATCGCCGATCTCCTTCGCTATCTTCCTTGCCCTGCTTATCAGCGCTTTCCTCTCCTTATCGTCCATCTCCACGGTAGCTCGCCATATACGTTCTGTCTTCCCCTTCGCCTCCTCCTTCTCCTTTGAGCTCATCCGTTCGGGGGTCGCCTTCAGGGTGACTTTCATCTCCTTGCCGCTATCCTTTTCCCTGGCTGTCACGTGAACGATGCCGTTAACATCATAGTCAAAAGTGATCACGATCTTCGGCACGCCTGCGGGAGCGGGGGGTATGCCCTTGAAGAGGAATTCGCCGAGCAGCGTGTTTTCGGAAGCCCTCTCGCTTTCGCCCTGATATACCTTTATCTTGACTACATCCTGGTTATCGTAAACCGTTGTATACACCTCGGACTTCGATGTGGGGATGGTAGTGTTTCGTCGGATGATGACGCTGAACTGATCTGGAACCGGCATACCGAGCCTGTATCCTAGAACTTCGACTCCGAGCGAGTGCGGGGCCACGTCCACGAGCACGGCGTCGATATCCTGCCCCTCTATGATCGCAGCCTGAATTGCCGCTCCCATGGCGACACAGAGCTCAGGGCTGACCTCGGTATGAGGTTCAAGGCCGAGCCTGTGATGGACGACCTCCCAGACGAGCGGTATCCTGGTCGATCCGCCGACCATGATCACCTTATCTATCTCGTTATGTTTTAAACCGGCATCCTGAATAGCTTTATCGATGGAATCTATCGTCGATTCGACCAGATCCCTTATCAGATCCTCGAAATCCGATCTGGCTATCTCAAATACCAGGTTCAGCGGTTGGCCGTCCTTGCTTGCTATGAACTCCTCCGAGATGTTGGCGAAGGGTCTATCGGATAGGACGATCTTGGCCTTTTCGGCCGCTCTTGTGAGCCTTGCCAGAGCCTTTCTATCCTTCCTCAAATCCACCTTGTACTCGGATTCAAACCAGTCGGCAACATAGTCTATTATCTTCTGATCGAAGTCGTCTCCGCCTAGCTGCGTGTTGCCGTGGCTTGCCCGCACCTCTACCACGCCGGATTCCATCTCGACTATCGAGACGTCGAAGGTCCCTCCACCGAGGTCATAGACCATGACATATCGTATGTCCTCGCCCCTATCCTTCATACTATAGACCAGAGCCGCCGCCGTGGGTTCGTTGATTATCCTAACGACCTCAAGCCCTGCTATCTCGCCCGCATCCACGGTTGCCTGTCGCTGAAGGTCGGTAAAATAAGCGGGGACGGTGATCACAGCCTTTTCGATCTTCTCGCCCAGATACCTCTCGGCGATCTCCTTGAGCCTTCTAAGGATGAAGGATGATATCTCCTGCGGCGTGTAGTATTTATCGCCGAGCTTCACCCTCTCATCCGTCCCCATCTTGCGCTTTATCGACTTGACGGTGTTCTCCGGCTCGATTATATACTGGTTCTTGGCGGGCTGACCAACAAGCAGCTCCCCGTTCGGTGATATACCCACGAACGAAGGTAAAATCCTGCTCCCCTTTTCATCCGGTATGACGAAAGGCTGCCCGTCTTTGACGACAGCTATCTCCGAATTCGTGGTTCCCAAATCTATGCCTACTATCCTGGACATTTTCACCCACCTCCTTCTCCCTAATCTACAAATCCCATCTCCTCCCACAACGTTCGTTCCCTTCGTTTTCCACTGCCAGGCTCGGCCTTTTTCGTTTTTGTCCTTTCATCTTCCGAAATCTTCGGTTTAGCGACTATAACCTCCGCGAACCTGAGGATTCGATTTCCGAGGAGATATCCCTTACGTTGTTCGGCTACAACGGTGTTCGGAGGAAATTCATCTGTGTACTCCACATCGACGGCGACGTGCAGGTGGGGATCAAACGGCTCACCTACGGTCTTCATCTGTCTGACGTTCCACTTCTTGAATAGATCGAGGAGCCTCTGATAGATTATCCTTATGCCGTTTGCCCAGCTTACGAGATTAGGATTATTCGCCGAGAGGCTCACAGCGGCGTTTATCGCTTCCTCAAGCCCGTCAGCGATCGGGAAGAGATCTTGCAATAGCCCAACGGGAAGCTTATCTTCCTGAGATTCAAGTCTATCAAGTATCTCCCCTATCATCCTTTTCAGCGACTCCCTTTCCGATTGGGCGAGGCTACTGGAACGAAGATAAGCTTTTCCCTGTTTTTTGATCTCCTCTCGGATTCCCTCAAGGCTCTCTATGAGAAGATCACCCCTGTCGGGTGATGATTCCTCAGGAAGTTCCTCGGGCTCCTCCCATATCTCAAAGGCGGGGTCCTGAGCTACTATTGACTTCCAGTTTCTGAACAGCATGAGCTCACCTCGATCCCTTTAGGTCCACATCCTGAAAGTCATCTGAGAAATCGGTTCTGGAGAGCTCCAGAGATTCGGAGAATAAGGATTTCAGGACGAGATTGAGATCTAGCTTAGGTTTGTATTCTGATCTCTCGTTCCTCCCATAGAGCTCGAACTCCTTAAACGGCTCGGAGAATATGAACATATCAGCCTCGACCCTCTTTCTAAGGTCCCTTAGCTGCTCGTAGGCTGCTCGTATCTCCTTGAACTTCTCGCTATCCCTTTCGGGTGTGAATCTCTTGACCAGATCAAAATACGCCCTTCTTATCTCCTCCTGGGAGGCGTTCCTATCCAATCCCAGTATCTCGTATGGATTTTCGATTTTCCCCTCTCTATCTTCCATGGCTAAATCTCTAGAAAGGGCAAACCTATATCCTTGCGGATCATCATTTTTATCGTCTCCATGATCTCAATCATCTCTTCGTTTTCGTCCTCCGATTTCCTCAGCATTCTTATACCTCTATCGAGCCATTTGACGGCCTCCTTTTCTTCGTCACAGAAATAGCAGGCGAAGCTCATCAGGAGATATCCCGGTCCGAATTTCGGAAAGAGTTTAATCAGCTCCTTAGCATATCTCCTGGCGAGTTCAGGCTCCTCATCCATTATCTCCTTAATCAGAGTTATGAATATAATCTTTTCATCCTCGTCACCTTTGGCCCTGCTGAGAGCCTCGCGGAAGTATTCCTCCACCTTATCGTATATCCCCATATTGACATAGTTCATCGCTATATCGAGCGGGATCTCATAGGATTCCCTGTCGACCTCAAGCGCTTTTTTGTTATACCGTTCCATCTCCTCAGGGTTCAAGGTCTCCATCGAGAGAGCAAGGTTGATGTAGAGATTAGGGGCCTCCGGAAACAGGGCGATTCCCTCGTCGATCAGCTCCTGGGCTTTCCTCCTATCACCATCGCTGAGATAAGCCTTCACCAGGAAAGCCCTGAGCGGATGGGCCTGCGGAACCCTTTCCAATCCTTCCTTGACCAATCTCAACAACCTTTGAGGGAAGTTCCAATATTTGTCCGACTCGTGCATGTAGCAAGCGCAGTATCGGTATGTAATTTCCTCATTATCAGGCTCTATCTTGAGTATCTTCTCATAACACCGAGCCGCCTTCATGTGCTGTCCCAACTCCTCATAGGCCTCTCCCATTCTGAACAGCACCTCGATGTCATCGGGCTTTACCCTCAACGCCTTTTGGAACTCAGAGATCGCCTCACTTATTCTTCCCTCGTTCATGAGCAGATTGCCGAGTGAGAAGACAAGGTTGAAGTCATCCGGTGCGTTGACGGCAGCGCCCTTTAAGGCTCTGATAGCGTTTCCCACGAGCCCCACTTTCATATAGTTATCAGCGAGATGTTCGTACGCCGTACGTAGCTTTGCCCTTATCAACTGGCGATCCTCCGTCGATTTTCCCTTTCCCCTCCATATCTTTATGGCCTTCTCCCAATAATCGTTGGCGGTGATCGGGTCTCCAAGCTTATCGTATGCGAGGGCAAGGTTATGCAGTGCATCGGCGTTATCGGGGACTAGCTCAATTATCCTCTCCCATCTGTTGATAGCCTTTTTTAGCTCGTCCTTTCGGACGAATTCGTTCGCCTCGAGGAAGTAGGCTCTCACAAGGTTGTTTCGCGCCACATCATCCTTTGGATTCAACTTCAGTAGCTTTCTCCATATCGGGATCGCCTTCTCCAGCGCGTCCTTTTCAACGGCGTATTGATCGGCGAGCTGGTGATAGATCTTCGTTAGGGCATCCTTGACGAGGTGGGTTTTCAGGTTCAGTTTAAGCGCTTTCTCCCATGCGGTTACGGCGCTGAACAACTTGCCCGTAGCAGCATGTGCCACGCCGAGATGGTATAACACACCTTGGTTTTCAAATCCCATCTCGATAGCCTTTCGAAACATCCTTTTGGCCTCGCTATATCTCTGTAGCATCAGGAGAGCCACGCCTCTTAGATAAAAGGCACGAGGCGATTCGATCTCCGAGATAACCTTTAAAGCCTCCTCGGCCTTTCCACCCTTCAGGAGATGAAAGGCGTCGATGAGACCCCGCTCCTTATCATCGTCCAACCCACCGACATCCTCTACCTGAGCAACGACGGCGGCGAGATGCCTTCTAAATCTCTCGTTTTCAGGGTTTAACCCCACTGCTCTCCGATACCACTCCACCGCCTTGTCGAGCCTATCCATCTTATGATATGCAAGGCCGAGATGAAAGTTATATATCGGGCACTCCGGCATATATCTGACGGCGTTATGAAGATCGGAGATAATCTGAGCCATCTTCGCCGATTCAGACTCATACGCTGAGAGTGCCCTTCTAAAGTATGCCTCCGCTATGAGTCGAGCAAGCTGCTTTATCCCCTTCCCCCCCGGTATCCTATTCCAGGATGATATGGCCTTGGTATACTCTCCCCTTTCGAAGTACTCGACCCCTTCTCTATAGAAGGAGGTCTCAAAAGGGGATGATACACTCCTTTTCTTCTTCCTTTTCCTCTTTTTTCTTCCCATCGCCTCTACCTTCTCGCTGATAAGGTCACATCCTGGATGATCTAGGGTAACACTCTGTCCCGTAGGGTGGGGATTTACCCCCCGCCGATCAGCGGCATGTAAAATGCCGCCCTGCGAAAGTGTTACCGTAATTGCGAGCCATCCCCTGATTAAAACAAAGTATATCATAAAACCGATAGGGCGGTCAAACATCAGAAGATCGGGTCAGGACTTCTCAAAATTTCGAGTGGGAATAGAGATGAGAAATGAACGTAGAAGAGTGATAGATGCTGAGAGGAATCATCAAGAAAAGAGAACATACCCCTCCCTCCTCATCTATTCCCCAGGTCACT
>JAGGXZ010000204.1 GCA_021162805.1 Candidatus Poribacteria bacterium | reverse complement strand
GCGAAAGGGTGAACGAGATCGTAAAGGAGGGTTACCGACCGAACCGGGACTACGGCGTGCGGGTCAACATAGAGCCGCTTAAAGCTGCGGGCGTCTTACACCGCTCCGCCGAACGGGTGAAGGGGTGAGGAGCGATGCTGATCCGATGGTTGAGCGAGATATTGGATGAGGCGCTACGCCGTCAGGGCGATTCGGGGATCGTGGTGTGGTATGACGCAGGCGATACATTGCGGGAGCTGGCGGAGAAGGCGATCCCCGAGGACGCCCGCCTCCTCCGCTTCGATGGCAGCTACCTCGCCCTCAGGTTTGAGCTCGAAGGGGAAGATCCCCGCTTTGAAGGACGTTGGATCATCCATGTCCCCGAACCACCCCCTTCGGAAGGCTGGCTGAGGGATTGGGAGCTGATGGGTGAACGACTGGAGCTCGATCTGCTTGAGCTGTTATGCCGCAAAGCAGGTCTGTATGCCTCACCCCTGATTCGATCCCTTTTACGCGACATTCCGGATAACTCCCGCCGACTGGCTATGGGATGGGATCGACTGATCGGAGATAAACCCTTAACCGAGGCGATCCTGCTGGACGCTCTGCTGGCCATCGCCTTCAAGATGGATAAATGGGAGATGGAGGAGGCGATACTTGAGTTCCTCGGCGGTCAGTGCGATCGAGAGGCTCTGGAGAAGGTGGGGTTGTGGGAGATCTGGAGGGAGCGGATAAAGGGATGGATGGGATGGAGGGAGATGCCTGAGGACGAGGAAACCCTGCGGTGTAGGCTTCAAGCGGGCTTGTTGCTCTCCGAGCTGACGGAAGTTCTCCCATCGCTGATCTCCAGATTTTCGGAGATCCTTCCCTCCGAGGACAGACTCTCATCCGTTGCCGCGTTGGTTGAAAGATGGAGAAGGCGTGAGGACCTCCGAGAGGTATATCTCAAAGCGGCGAGAGAGGTTGAGCGGGAATACGATTTGGGATCCCTCCTCACCGTGAGCGAGGAACTGTTAAACGCGGAGACCTTCCCTGTCATAGATGAGCTATGGCGGAAAGAGTTGCTTCGAAGCCTCGATCCCCACGGGTCCAACTTCGGTGAGAAAGCCTCCTCACTCCTCAGGATCTCCGAGGAACGGCGGGGATATTTCTGGTCCAGGTCGGGCTCAGCTCCATTCTGGGAGCCGATAACGATAGCCGTTAAGCTCCACCAGGGTTGTCTTCAAGCTGTTGAGGAGGTGGAGGGGATAACCGATCGTGATGGCTTCGTCCGACGTTACACCGAGGATGAAGGGTGGTGGAGACTGGATCTGTGGGCTCTGGAGCTGGCGGTTAAGGCGGATGATTTGAGCCAGGAGGAGAAAGCTCGCATAGCTCATCCGGCATGGCGGGCCTATGGGGTTTATCTGGATAGGGTGAACCGTGCCTTTGCTGAGGTGGTAAGCCGCGAAGGTTGGGAGATCACACAGATCGGTTTCTGGAAGGGGTTCGTCTCCAAAGGACGGAGGACGGCCGTGTTTCTGGTGGACGCGCTGAGGTATGACCTGGCGAGGCATTTGAGGGATCTGCTGGCTCGCGACGAACTCAAAATCGCTTTGAGCTGCGCCCTGGCAGCTCTGCCGAGCGTGACCGAGCTGGGGATGGCCTCCCTGATGCCCGAAGTTGAGACCGGCCTGGAGGTGAAGGTCGAGGAGGGAACGCTCCGGGTCAGAGCGGGGAAAGAGGAGCTGGGAGGTCATACGGGCAGGAAGACATGGCTGGAACGTCATCTGGGGAAGTTCGGAAAAGTCACGGGGATGGACGAGGTGGAAAAGGGGGAATCGTCCGATGTAGATCTCCTGGTCGTGTTTTCCAGAGAGGTAGACGAGTTCGGGACGTTCGCCATGGAGCTATATCCGGAGGGGATTCTGGGGATGGTGGAACGGATCGCCCGTTCTATACGCTTTCTGAAGGGAAAGGGGTTCGAGCGGTTCGTCGTAACCTCGGATCACGGATTCCTTTTCCTTCCCCCTGAGGTGAAACCGTCCATGATGGAGGCTCCCAAAGCGTATCTGCGCAAACGACGGTTTACGGTCGGCGGGGAGGCTAAGGGCTGTCTGGTCAAACGTGCGGACGAACTGGGGCTGAAGGGTTCGGAGCTCTTCTCATTCCCGAAAGGTCTTGCGGTTTTCGCCGTTCAGGGTGAGGTTGGGAGATTTTTGCACGGCGGGCTGAGCCTGCAGGAGAGCGTGATCCCTGTACTGGTAGCCGAGGTAGAGAGAATGGCGAAGAAGGTCTCGGTTTCGATGGATGTCCCGGAACCTCTCACCAGCCGACTGGCGGTGGTCACCGTTCGAGCTGAGGAGTGGGATCTGTTCGCGAAACCACGCCGGGTTGTGGTGGAGATAAATGGCAAACGGAGCGAACCTCAGGAATTGAACCAAAACTCTCGGCGGGTCACCTTTACGCTATCGTGGCTCAGTTTCGACGAAAACCCGCCATCTGAGGTCACCATCCGCCTGATTGACGCCGACACGGGCGAGATCATCGAGGAGAGAAAGATCGCCGTGAATCTGATCGTGTAAACCCTCTCCTGCAGCCTACTTGCCGTTTTCAGGAAATTACAGCGCTTCATTGACAAGGTCCTAGGCGTGGAATATAATTAGGTGATGAGCTCGATCGGGAACGGAGGGAGAAATGGGCGGTGAGATCAAACATCGGGTTAACGCTAAGCTCACCGAGATGGAAGTGCATACGGAGACTCCTCCTACAGCATTGGGGTTCGGAATAAGGCCGAGGGTCACTAAGGTCGTAAACATAACCTTCCTCGATTCATCGGGAAAAACCCACAGGTTCACTGTGGAGAGAGAGGGTGAATCCCTGGCGTCGGAGGCCGCGAGATGGGTGAGAGGGGACAGGGGGGTGCTTGTATACAAAACTAAGAGGGGTATATTCGGAGGGGAAAAAGAGGAGTTCGTGGATTTCTACAGGGGGTTCATGCTGGAGGAGGACGGCAAGCTTATTCCGATAAGTGCCGAGGATCAGGAAGCCCCACCGCCTGAGGAAAGGGCTGTGGCAGGAGAGGCCGTCCGGGAAATTGAGTCGGAGATCTCCACCAGAGGCAAACCCCTTATCACGATATGGATAATAGCCATTAACTTCCTGATTTGGTTAGCTATGACCGGTGCTGGAGGATCCACAAAAGCCCCTGTTTTGATCAAGTTCGGCGCTCAGATAAACAGCTTGATCCTAAAAGGCGAATATTGGCGGCTGATAACCTCCATGTTCCTGCACATCGGACTGCCGCATTTTCTGTTTAACAGCTTCTTCTTCTTCATGTTCGGTCGGATACCTGAACTCCTTTACGGGCGTATGAGATTTCTCGCCATCTATATCCTGTCGGGATATATAGGCAACCTGCTCTTTCTGGCCTTCGGCGATCCTTATGCGATTTCGGCAGGAGCATCAGGCGCCATCTTTGGGATCCTCGGCGCCAATATCCCACTGCGTTACTATCTGAGGAAGAACCTTATCCTCACCAGCAGGTTCAGATACCTGGTGGGTATCGGCTACGTGATCTTCATATTTCTCAGAAGCATCGGCGAGGGGGTGAACATCCTCGCTCATCTCGGAGGGTTGATCTCCGGAGTGACGATCGGCTTTCTCATGGTGCCGATGAGCATAAAGACGGGATTCAGGGAACTTCCTTCCGAAGGATCCGGTCCCTCCTTGGAGAGGGGAGAGAGGATTGAGATTAAGGCTTTGATCCTCGGCGGTGCGGTCGTGCTTTCGACCTTCCTCTGCTTTCAGATTCCCCTGATGGGAGAGAAACCGATACAGCGGATGATAAACAAGCCGATCGCCTGGAAGTTCGATCCCACCGAGATCCAATTATATAAGGCTGCCATGCAGGTGAGGAAAAACCCGAAGGAGTACGCGCTTCATGTAAAGAGGTTCCCAGGAAGTTTCACGATTATCACCAGGAGATGGAAGTTCACGTATAACGGTAAGATGTATAGGGTTGAGGAGAACGATGCCCTTATCGTTAGGGACGATGGGTTCCTCAGCAATTACTCGGCCGACATCTATCGTGATGACCTGCGTTTAATTTTATCCCTAAGCAGGATCCTCCACAACAGGGGGGAGAGACAGTGGCTGGAGCTCGTAAGTCCAGATGGCGTCAGGATTGAAAAGGCCGATGAGAACGGGATAAAATCGATCTCATATAAGAACCTATCGGCGCTATACGGGTCGCCGCCGATAGATCGGATATTGAGGATACCTAAGGGTGAAAAGCTACTCTACATGCTGTTCGATCCCGGTCGTTCAAAGCTTACCCTTGCTGAGGTGGTTATGATCGATAAGAGAGATGCCCCTTCTCCAAATGAGCCCTGGACCGCTCACTGGCGCGATAATGATATTGATGTCTTCTACGATCAAACCACGGACAAGGTGAGCCGAATAAAATTCGGCGGTGTGACGCTTGAAAGCTGTAGCGTGGAGGAGGCATTGAAGGAGAGAAAATTGTAAGGGACGTGTTTCCGCCGGTGTAGGGCGCAAGACCTCGCGTTTCTACAGGGAAGGCGGATGAACCACCCTAAATTGTGGAAAACGGAGGTAAGCCGTGCTTTTTGAGCCGTTGAAGATCAGAAATCTAACCTTGCGCAATCGATACGTCATGCCCCCTATGGTCACCAACATGTGTGTCACGTCTGGACAGGCGATAGCGTATTATCGGGAAAGGGCCAGGGGCGGCGTCGGATTGGTGATAGTCGAGGCAACCCATGTGGATAGGTTCTCCTATCACTTTTTCCTTAAGGGGTTGAGCCATCTGGTCGACGCCGCTCATAAGGAGGGAGCGGCCATAGCGATACAGCTCTTCCACGGTGATGTCTTCGACTGCCGGGAGACGAATCCGACGGAGCTCACAAAGGAGCAGATCGGCAGGTTGAAAAGGAAATTCGTCTACGCGGCCCTCAAAGCCCGTGAGGCTGGTTTCGACGGCGTGGAACCTCACGGCGCCCACGGTTTTTTCCTCAACCAGTTCTTCTCGCCTGAGCGTAACAGGCGGACGGACGAATACGGCGGCTCGCTCGAGAATCGGATGCGGCTGGGGTTGGAGATCGTCAGATCGATCAGAGAGAGCTTAGATCCGGACGCTCTGATCCTCTATCGTCACACGCCCGTCGGGATGGGTTATACGCTTGAGGAGAGCATCCGGTTCGCCCTTGAGCTCGAGAGAGCGGGGTTGGATGTGATAGATATATCTCCCAGCACGAGTAAGGGCGGAGAACATGCGGACCTTGCCGCCGCTATCAAATCCGCCCTCAGCATACCCGTCATAGCCGTCGGTGGGATGGAGGATCCGGAGATGGCGGAAAGGGCGCTCAGGGATGGAAAGTGCGATCTCGTCGCCGTCGGACGGGGATTGATCGCCGATCCGTATCTGCCGATGAAGGTTAAAGAGAATCGCATGGATGAGATAGTCAAATGCGCTAAGTGTTCTGAAAAATGCTTCGGGAATCTGAGCGCCGGCCTGCCGATCTCATGTGTGCAAAATCCTAAGGTCGGCTTGGAATATCTCAATTCGATCTGAGGAGGTGAACCGATGATTAAAGTTGGCATATTGGGCGCGGGGACGATGGGGGGAATGCACGCCGGCTGTTATTCTCAAATCCCCGACGTCAAAGTGGTCGCTATAGCCGATAAGAGGAGGGATGCCGCTCAGAAGGTGGCTGAGCCGCTCGGCGCGGAGACCTTCGAGGAAGCCGATGAGTTGATCGAGAAGGCCGACGTGGACATAATCGACGTCTGTATGCCTACGCCGTTTCACAAGGAGTTCGTCATCAAGGCCGCCCGATCCGGAAGGCACGTCTTTTGTGAAAAGCCGCTCGCGCTGAGCGTCCAAGACGGGGAGGAGATGATCGAGGCATGCGACAGGGCAGGCGTCAAATTCATGGTCGGACATGTCCTCAGGTATTTCCACGAATACGTGGCGATAAAACGACAGATCGACGCCGGGGCCATAGGCAGACCCGCCGTCATCCGCGCATCGAGATGTGCCAGCCAGCCGGTCGGATGGCAGGACTGGTATAAAAAACGTGAGATGAGCGGAGGGGTATGCCTCGATCTGATCATCCACGACTTCGACTTCCTCAGATGGTGCTTCGGCGACGTCGAGCGGGTGTTCGCCAGGGGGGCGATGTACGATCGGGAAATCCCCGTCGATTATGCGCTCGTGACTCTGAGGTTCAAAAACGGCGTGATCGCTCACGTCGAGGGGAGCTGGGCGCATAGCGGATTCTTCACCACGTTCGAGGCCGCCGGAAGCGAAGGGCTGATCTACTTCGATAGCCGAACCTCCTCGCCCATCAGGATATTCGTCAAGACACAGGCCGAGGGAAAAGCCGCCGTTGAGGTGCCCGAAAGCCCTGTCAACGTCAGCCCCTACTTCATGGAGATCGATCATTTCGTGGGATGTGTCAGGGATGACAGGGAGCCGGAGATAACCGGCCAGGACGCCCTTGAGGCGATAAGAATAGGGATAGCGGCGCTGGAGTCCATAAAAACCGGAAAGCCGGTCACGCTTTAAAAAGGGGGTGAAAGGATGGTCAAGGTCGGAATGATAAGTTTCGCTCATATGCACGCATACAGCTACGCCTCCTGTCTTAAGGAGCTTCCCAACGCCGAGATCGTGGCGATATACAACGAAGATACGTCCGTAGCCGATGATCTATGTAGGAGGTTTGGCGGGAAATTCTTCGACGACTATCATAAGCTCCTGGAGGAGGATCTAGATGCGGTGATAGTCTGCTCGGCGAACGCCGATCACAGGGAACATGTCACAGCGGCCGCGGAGGCTGGGAAGGCTGTGCTTTGTGAAAAGCCGATCGCCACTACGGTTGAGGACGGACAGGAGATGATAGAGGCGTGTGAAAAAGCGGGTGTCAAATTCGGCATCGCCTTCCCATGCAGATATATCCCCGCCGTCAGGCGAGCCAAGGAGGCGGTGGAGTCAGGTCAGATCGGAAGGATAATCGGCATCAAGGGGACGAATCACGGCTCGATGCCCGGGGGATGGTTTGCCCAGAAGGAAAAAAGCGGCGGCGGAGCCGTGATGGATCATACCGTCCATGTGGTGGATCTGTGGCGATGGTTTCTCAAAAGCGAGGTGGTCGAGGTCTATGCCGAGTCCGATACCCTTATGCATCAGATCGAGGTGGACGACTGTGGGATACTGACGCTGCTCTTTGATAACGGGGTCTTCGCCACGCTGGATGCAAGCTGGTCGAGGCCTAAATCCTTCCCCACATGGGGCGATGTGACCATGGAGATCGTGGGGGTTAACGGGGTGATCTCCCTGGACGCCTTCGCCCAGGATTTCGACCTCTATAACGACAAGGTCATGAAGGCCCAATGGATCTACTGGGGAGACAACATGGATATGGGGCTGATCTCGGACTTTATAGAGAGTATCGAGGAGGATCGTCCCTTCATGATAACGGGCGAGGATGGGCTGCGAGCGTTGGAGGTGGCCTTGGCGGCATACAGGTCCGCCGAGACCCACGAGCCGGTCAAGTTGAGGTGACCATATTATGAGGGTCGTAGGGGTTATCCCAGCCAGATACGCATCGAGCCGGTTTGAGGGCAAAGCCCTCGCCGATATCCTCGGCAAACCGATGGTCCAGCACGTCTATGAGAGATCCCTTAGGGCCCAAACGATCGATCTGGTCATCGTCGCCACGGACGATGAGAGGATATATGAGGCGGTTAAGGGATTCGGGGGGGAGGTCGTGATGACCTCCCCGGACTGCCCCACGGGGACCCATCGTGTCGCCGAGGTGATCGGAGAGATGGATTGCGAGATCGTTCTCAACATTCAAGGAGATGAGCCGCTGCTTGAGTCGGAGATGTTGGATGCCATCGTTCAACCTCTCCTGGATGATCCAACGATACCCGTCTGCACCCTGGTCTATAGGATAAGATCGGAGGATTTCTATCGAGATCCCAACGTGGTGAAGGTGGTTGTGGATAGATCCGGATTCGCCATGTATTTCTCACGCTCTCCTATCCCCGGAAATAAATCCCTCTCCTGGGACCCGGATGCCCCCGCATTCGGTCACATCGGGCTTTACGCCTACAGGAAAGAGGCATTGCTATGGTTTGTTCAGGCTGAACCCGCTCCCTTTGAAAGGGCTGAGGGGCTTGAACAACTGAGATTTCTGGAGAACGGTTACAGGATCAGGGTGATCGAAACAGATCGCCCCACCATAGGGGTGGACACCCCTGCCGATTTGGAAAGGGTTATAAGAAGGCTTTCCGAGGGTAAGACATGAGCACACAAGCGGTCTCGCTGAAAGTTGGATATACATATCAGGATTATCTCAAACTTCCCGATGACGGGAAGAGGTATCAGATCATACAGGGAGAGCTTTTCATGGCACCCGCACCATCGCCCTATCATCAAAGGATATCTAAGAAGATAGAGCATATAATCGATGCCTTCGTTGAGAAAAATGGATTAGGCGAAGTGCTTTACGCTCCCTGCGATGTTGTGTTATCGGAGAGGGACGTGGTTCAGCCTGACATACTGTTCATCTTCAGGGAGAGATATCACATCATCGGGGAGCACTATATCGGAGGAGCACCCGATCTTGTGGTTGAGATACTCTCACCGGCCACCAGGACCCTGGACAGAGAACATAAGAGGAGGCTATATGAACGGCATGGGGTGAAGGAGATGTGGATAGTCGATCCGGAGATGGGGGAGATAGAGGTGTTGAGGTTGGTAGGGGAGAGGTTTGTGCTACATGGCAGATATGGGAGGGATGATCTCTTGGAATCACCTCTGCTTGAGGGATTGAGCTTCAGAGTGAGCGAGATATTTTGATTAATCTGGAGGGATTCAGGTGACGAAATACATATTCGTTACAGGTGGCGTTGTCTCATCGGTAGGTAAGGGGATAACCACGGCAGCTTTAGGTAGATTGCTCATAAATCGAGGCTATAGGGTCATGGCGCTGAAGATAGATCCTTACATCAACGTCGATGCCGGGACCATGAATCCGTTCCAGCACGGCGAGGTGTTCGTCACCAACGACGGGGCGGAAACAGATCTGGATCTGGGCCATTATGAGAGGTTTCTGGGCATAGAGCTTACCAGGCATTCGAACTTCACCAGCGGAGCGGTCTACAGCGAGGTCATAGCCAAGGAGAGGCGGGGTGAGTTTCTGGGTCAGACCGTTCAGCTTATCCCCCATATAACGAACGAGATCAAGAGCCGAATATATCAGCTCGCCCGGGAGAGCAACGCCGATATACTTATCACCGAAATCGGCGGGACGATAGGCGATTTCGAAACGCCCCCTTTCGTGTGGGCGATACGGGATATCGGAAGGGAGGTCGGAAGGGAGAACGTCCTCTACATCCACGTCAGCTTGATAGCCTATCTCTCCTGGGGTGAGCCGAAGACCAAGCCCACACAGCACAGCGTCAGGGCGCTTCAGGAGCTGGGCATACAACCCGATATCCTCATCTGTCGCACCCGTAAACCTCTCAGCGCGAGTTTGAGAGAGAAGATATCCCTCTTCTGCGGCGTTCCCATAGAGGGGGTCATCGAGGGAAGGGATACCGATATCGTATATGAAATCCCCCTGATATTTGAAAACCAGGGGTTGGCCGATCTGGTGATAAAACGGCTCAATCTCAGGAACAATCCACCTAAAATGGATGAGTGGCGCCGGATGGTCGAAAGGCTTAAAAACCCAAAGTATCACACCACCGTGGCGATCGTCGGCAAATATACCAGAGGGAGCGATGCCTACATAAGCGTTCAGGAGGCGCTGAAACACGGGGGAATAGCCAACGATGCCGGGGTGAAGATAAAATGGGTCGATTCGGAATCCCTGCTCAAACGCCGCGATCTGAATAAGGCTTTCGCCGGCGTGGACGGTATACTGGTGCCCGGGGGATTTGGATACAGAGGGATCGAAGGGATGATAGTGGCCGTTAAATTCGCACGTGAGAATAAGATACCCTTCCTGGGGCTTTGTTTGGGGATGCAGTGTATGGTGATAGAGTTCGCCAGAAACGTCGCGGGTCTCGATGGAGCAAACAGCACGGAGTTCGATCCTGAAACGCCCCATCCCGTCATAGACCTGATGCCCGAACAACGGAACATATCGGACAAGGGCGGCACGATGCGCTTGGGGTTGTATCCGTGTATCCTGGACAAAGGCTCTAAGGCGTTTGAGGCATATAGACAGCCGATCATCCTGGAGCGACATAGGCATCGGTATGAATTCAACAACAAATATCGAACGACGCTCAGCTCCAAGGGGTTGAGGCTTTGCGGGATCTCGCCAAGCGGCGATCTGGTGGAGATGGTCGAGGTGGAGGACCATCCCTGGATGATCGGCTCGCAGTTTCACCCCGAGTTCAAATCTAAGCCGCTCGATCCTCATCCGCTCTTTAAAGCCTTCGTCAAGGCCACTCTGGAGCATCAAAAAGCGGAGAGTTAAAAGGTGCAGATGTAACAGATGACATCCGGCGAGCATGAGCTCAAACTCAGCGATATAGGTGAGTTCTCACTTATAGAGAGGATATCCTCCCTCTTGAGCTGCCGTTGTGATGATGTGATATGCGGTATCGGAGATGATGCCGCCGTTTTGAACGGAGGTGATGGAAAGGCGCTGCTTGTGACAGTCGATTCGCTCGTCGAGAATATACACTTCACACTGAGGACGCATACGCCATATCAGTTAGGCTATAAGGCGATGGCGGTCAATCTGAGCGATATAGCAGCCATGGGCGGGGAACCAAAATATACTCTCGTCTCCATATCCGCACGCCCCGATCTGAAAATCGGATTCATCGAGGAGATCTATAGGGGATTGGAACGGATGGCTCGCGAGGCAGGGGTAAGTATCGTGGGAGGAGATACAACCGGATCACCAACCCACCTTTTCATATCGATATCCGTGATCGGCGAGTGTCCGGAAGAGGAGGTTATATACAGATCAGGGGCGAAGATCGGGGATATGGTAATCCTCACGGGCACGGTGGGGGACTCGGCGGCGGGATTGGCCCTGCTTTCAGGGTCAGAGGCACCTTCTCTCTCTCAAGAGGAGATCGAATACCTCAGGATGAGACATCTGATGCCGCGACCGAGATTGCGAGCCGCCAGGAAGATAGCCTCCCTCAAACTCGCCAACGCCATGATAGATGTGAGCGACGGCGTGTCAAGTGAGGTGAATCATATCTGTCAATCCAGCCGCGTCGGAGCGGAGATCTATGCCGAGAGAATACCGATATCAGAGGCAGCCTGCAAATTCGCCTCTGACATCGGCGTTTCACCCCTGAAATTGGCCCTGAACGGCGGGGAGGATTATGAACTCCTGCTGACAGCCCCCGAGGAGAATGTTAAGGAGATCCGATCGGCCTTGATGGAGTTGAACCTCGATATCTCGGTCATCGGGAGGATACTCCCATACGATAGGGGATGCACACTTAAAAGCGGAGAGGGAGAATTCGAGCTGGAACAGGCCGGTTTCACTCATTTTCTCCCTCCGTCAAAAGGTGGAAGCTGAGCCTCTCTCTCAGGCGATCGGTCCGGTGTAGCTCAGGCTCAACTGGGGCGGATAGTAATATCCCATGGATTGAACGGCCACACCCATTCGATACTGCCTATCCTCCAGGAGACATACGTTCCGGCTTACGGCCGGAATGGCGGTGAGATATATCCGCATCTCGCCGTCGACGCTCGTGATGATCTCCTCACGCCAGTCACCCAGGAAATCCCCTATCGCCAACAGCCGTCCCTCTATCTCGTCGATCTCCTCACCCTTGTATTTTCTGAGCTTGCCGCCATAGAACAGCTCCTTATATGGGTCCGCGTCCCACCATACCGCCCGAGGGGTTGTCCCTCCCATCCTCTCATTCGATATCAGCTCCCCTTTGGCGCTGTAGAGCCAGGACTGACTGCCATCGCTTTCGCTGGCGTAGCACTCCATCCCCGGATAATCCGGATCTATATCTCCCACCATACCCTGGCCGTGGACATGCTTCGTAGGGCCGTCATATCTCCAGATGATCTCCCCGTCCGGGCGTCCACCAGGCAGACGGCGTTCCGTTCATGTCTCGGCTCTATGCCGTAGAAGATCTCCAGGCCGGGCCTTTCGGGATCGATATCGGCGACATACATCACGTCCGGATGACCTAATCCGGTGCACCAGATCGGTCTGCCATCGTGATCTATCACGGCTGAGCCGATAATGAGCTCATCCATACCGTCCTCATCCGTATCGGCCACCGCCAGACCATGGGCGCCCTGTCCTCTATATCCGCTGTGTTCCCCCGATGCCTCAAAGTACCAGACCATGTTCAGGTCCCCGTCATAGGCGGCGATTTTGATCAACCCGTATGTCCCCCGTTCGACTTTAAGGATATACCGGCATTCACCTTTGTCCTGAGCCGATCTATCCAGCAGATCGGTCGTGGACGAGATGGGGACCTCGTTTATCCTATGGACGCCGTTTTCATCCTCTCGATATATGTTGAACGAGATATCTCGTGGATCTGAGCTGAGAAGCCGCCAGCTCAGATAGGTCCCCTCTGCGGATCTGAGGGCGATCAATCCCCTGTCAAGGGTCTCGCCCCTTCGATCAGGGCTTTTCAACGCTTTGATAAGGGTAAAATCTCCCCTCCCGGCACCAAAGGCCGAAAAAGAATCAAATCTTTTCATC